>JAKOQD010000216.1 GCA_029778515.1 Actinomycetes bacterium | reverse complement strand
GTCGGCACCTGCACATTGAGCGCGCACTGCACGAGCTCGATCGCGTTCATGCGCGAGGTGCCGAATTCCTGGGTCACCTTCACGTTCTGCCGCGCTTCCCACTCGCCGTACTTCACCGACCAGGCGCCGGCTTCGGCCGAATAGCCCACCTGGCAGTCCTTGAGTTCCAGGACCTGCTGGATGAACGCCTCGACATCGAGGGCCGGAATCCACACCGCCCCCAGGCGCGGCTCGATGGCCGCCGGTGGCAGGTCTTCCGGTTGCACCTGTTCCAGCGCGTCGATGTTGCACTGGTAGGCACTCCCGGATAGCACCGCCTGCTTGAGCTTCGCTTTGACGTTGCCCGACAGGTAGTCGTCGGCGGTCTTCCACTCCCCGTCGGCCGGGTCGAGAAAAACCTGCCCCGCTCCGGCCAGTGCCTCCAATATGGCCGATTCCGGCGCGGACAGCAGGGCCGCCATGTAGGCCGGATCGACCCGGCCACGCCATTGGACGGACGCCGCCAGCGCTTCGGCCGGCTCGCCCGCCGTGCTCGGTTCGACGACCCGGGTCAGCGTGCGCCGCGTGAACAGCGCAGCCTTGCGGGCCGTGTCGGCCTCTTCGTCGTAATGTTCCAGCGACAGCAACAGCGGATAGTCCGGGTCGCGCCGGAACGCGAGCGCATTGGCGCGCCTGGACAGGCAGCCGTAGCGCGATACAAAGCGCTCGTAGGTCCCATTGAGCATGGCTCGCAGGTGACCCAGCCGACCGTCGCCCTCATCCGCCAACTGCGCGTCGAGCAGGGCCCGGGCGTGGTCGCGGATGGCGCACAGGCCGGTGACGCGGGCCCGCTGCGTGGCATTGAGCTGGTCATGGACGTCGACCATCTCGCTGCCCTCGACCCGATGCACCCGCCCCTGGTGGAGACGGTAGCTGCCAGGACGGGCACCGGCCTCGGCCGGGACCACCACTCGCAGCGGGGCGGCCTTGTGCGCCACCGGCCGGTAAGCATCGGCAGGCAGCAAGGCGATGCGCTCGGCCAGGGCCGCCTCTAGGTCGCCCTCGAACACGGCGATCGGTACTTCCTCGTAGCCATTACTCTCGCGGCGGATGCGGCCAATGCAGAACTGCGGGTGCTCGGCGTACCACGCGTTGATCGGCAGGTAGCGCTCGTAGCACTGGGGATGCCGGAGACTATCGGGCACCGTGCCCAGCTTCAACCATTTGGCCTCGACCGCCTCGCCCCGATGCCACTTGCGCAGGAACAGGATGTCGGTCTGCACCTCGGTGGACGCGATGCCGGCGAAGGTGCC
>JAKOQD010000036.1 GCA_029778515.1 Actinomycetes bacterium | reverse complement strand
TGGACGCGCGGCGCGCCGACTCGGCCAGGTCCGCGGGGTGGGCGAACATCTTGGTTGGGATGCAGCCGACGTTGAGGCAGGTGCCGCCGAACCACTTCTGGCCATCGATCAGCGCCACTCGCCAGTCGGCGAACTGCTTGGTGATGATCGTGTTGCCGGTGCCCGAACCGATCACGACAAGGTCGAAGTGGCGCATGCCCCGATTGTTCCATGTCGCCCGGTGAGGTTCGCCTCGACGCGTCTCGCAGCCCCTGGCGTCCCTCGCCCTCTCTAGTGACAAGGTGGACCGCTTCTCGCCGTCACCCCGCCAAACCGTCCACTCTGATCAGAGCACCAGCCACACCGCCCACACCACCGGCAAAGTGGACCGTTCCTCGCCGACACGGCCCCAAACCGTCCACCATGGCGGCGCGGTGACGCCTCCCGTCCGACGGAGACTGACCGTGCGGGGTAGAGCCGGCGGGTCAGATGCCGGCGTAGGAGTGCAGGCCGGAAGTCAGCAGGTTGATGCCGACGAAGTTGAACCAGAAGCTGGCCAGGCCGATCAGCGCCACGATCGCTGCCCGGCGGCCCTTCCAGCCGACCGTGGCGCGGGCGTGCAGGTAACCGGCGTAAATGATCCAGGTAGCCAGCGACCAGGTCTCCTTCGGATCCCAGCCCCAGAACCGTCCCCACGCGTACTGCGCCCAGATCGCGCCGGCCGCGATGGTGAACGTCCACAGCGGGAACGCGAACGCGTGGAAGCGGTAGCTGATCCGGTCGAGCGCATCAGCGGACGGGATCCGCGCCAGATACCCGCGGACGCTCCCCTTCGCCTCCGCGCGGGAGCGCCACAGGTAGATCAGCGCGGCGATCCCACCGATGTTGAAAGCGGCAGCCGCGGCCACCGCGGCGAAGATGTGAATCCGGAACCAGACTGAATGCAGGGCCGGCATCAACTCCGACACGTCGACGTAGAAGACCGTCACCGCCAGGCCCTGGCCGATCGCTAGCAGCAGGGTTGCCGGGAGGCCCAGCCAGCGGGTACCGCGCAGCGCCATCACCAGGTAGACGATCACCACCGCGGCGAGCGCGCTGGTGATGAACTCGTACATGTTGCCCCAGGGCGCGCGGTTGGCCGCGACCCCACGGAGCACCACACCCAAGATGTGCGTAGCCGCGGCCACGAACGTGATGCCCAGCGCCGCCCGTCCGAGCAATTCGATTCGCTGGCTGCGGGCCGGAGGTGCGTCCTCAACCAGGACGCCGGACGGCGTCACGACGCCGTCAGGTTCGGCGCCAGCACCCACCAGCACCGGCTCGGGCACCTTCACGGCGCGAGCGGAAGCCCACTCCGCAGCGTGCACAGTCATGGCCAGCAGGTAGAGCACGGCCGAAGTGACCATGGCCAGGCTGGAGTAGTACGCGATCACGGCTCCTCCTTGTCGGCTTCACTATCGCTCAACCCACAGGCAAGCGTCAACGCTCGTACCTCGGCGGCGAGACCCTCGCGTCCGTCCACCCGGTCGAGGCCGGCGACCGAGATGGTGAGTTGTCCGGTCGGCTCCGGCACTGCCCGGACGAACAAGCGGCGCGGCTTCACCGAGAGGGAGATCGACATGCCGAGCACGGCCAGCATCACCGAGCCGAGCGTCAGCCAACCGCCGGGTGTGTTCGAGATCTGCAGCTTGGTCCAGCGCTTCCAGCCGTCGAAGGAGATCGAGCCGCGACCGTCGGGCAACTCATAGCTGGTGCCCACGGCGAGGCCGGCGCGCACCGGGTCGCCGTTCGGCTTGGTGAGCTGGGTGAGCCCGGTCTTGTCGAGTGAGTAGACGTTCTCGGGCATCCCGGTCTCGGCCTTGGGCGGACCAGCCCAGGCGTTCACCAGTAGTTGCGGGTTGAGCACGTCCGGGAACACCGAGACCATGCCGTTGGCGCCGTCCTCACCCGCGGTGGGCAGGAACACCCCTTCGAACGCCAGCCTCTCCGGACGCGCGTCCGGGGCCTTGATCACACCGTCCGACCGGAAGTTGGCGTCCTGCGGCAGGAAGACCACCGGCCCGGAGAAGGCCACATCGCCATTGCCGTCGCGAACCGTCACCACCGGTGCGTAGCCATGCCCGAGCAGGTGGACGCTGTTCCCTCCGACCGTTACCGGAGCATTCACCTCAAGCACCTGCTGGCTGGGCGCTCCGCCAGCTCCGGTAACAGTCACCTCGGCCCGGAACAACCGCGCCGCCCCTTGCTGCACCGGACCGGTCTCGAACTCGGCTTCGAACGAATCCAGCCGGACGGTGAAGGGCGACAACTGCGCGGCCCGGAACCCGGCACCGCCACCGAACTCGTCGTACTGGGTCAGCGTATTGGAGAACGCCTGGCCCTCGACGACGATCGCGGTGCCTTTGAAGCTGAACAGCGCACCCCAGGCCAGGCCGATCAGCGTGGTCACCAGGCAGATGTGGAAGACCAGGTTGCCGGCTTCGCGCAGGTAGCCCCGCTCGGCCGAGATGGCGGGCGATTCCCGCCGCACCCGGTACTTGTGCGCGCGCAGGTGCGCCTCGGCCGCGGCCAGCACCTCGTCGCCGGATGCCACCACCAGACCGGTGGTGAACTCGGGCAGCCGGGAAAGCCGCCCGGGCGCCGGACTCGGCGGCTGCCGGAGCGCGCGGACGAAGGTCGCGGTGCGCGGCAGGATGCAGCCGATCAGCGAGATGAACAGCAGCAGGTAGATCGCGGCGAACCAAGGCGAACCGAACACGTCGTAGAACCCGAGCCGGTTGAGCCACTCCCCCACGCCCGGGTTGGCCCGCAGGTGGTCGGCCACCCCGACCGGATCGGTCGGGCGTTGGGGCAGGAAGGAGCCAGGAATCGCCGCGATGCCAAGGATCAGCAGCAGGATCAAGGCCGTGCGCATCGAGGTGAGCGTCGTCCAGGCGAACCGCAACCAGCTGAACACCGACTTCATCAGATGACCACCTGAAAACCGCTGACCCATTGCCGCATGACCGCCATCACCGCGTCCCACCAGCCGGTGACCAGCAGCAGACCGACCGCGATCATGGCCACCCCGCCCGCGATCTGGAGCCCACGATGATGCCGCTTGACCCAGTCCAGCGTCCGGGCCATCCGTGCGAACGCCAGCCCGGCCACCAGGAAGGGCAGGCCCAGCCCGAGCGCGTAGGCCAACGCGAGGACGCCGCCGCGCAGTGCGGTCGCCTCGTTCAGCGCGAGCGAGAGCACCACCGAAAGCGCCGGGCCGATGCACGGCGTCCAGCCCAGGCCGAAGACAATCCCCAGCAACGGGGACGCGGCCACGCCAAGGCGAGGCACCGCGTTCAGCCGCACCGTGTTCTGGCCGAAGGGCAGCCAGCCGGTGAAGATCAGCCCGAGCGCGATGCTGAGCAGGCCGACCGCGATCGTGATCGGACGCTGCCAGGCGATCAGCGCCGAGCCCAGGGTTCCCGCGAGCGCGCCGGTGGCCACGAAGACGAGCGCGAACCCGGAGATGAAGCCGACCGTGCCCAGCAACACCCGCCGCCTTGGACCGGTGCCTTCGGTGATCTCGACCGCGCCTAGCCCGGTCGCGTAGCTCAGGTAGCCGGGCAGCAGCGGCAGCACGCAGGGGGAGAAGAAGGAGACCAGCCCGGCGAGCACCGCCACCGGTAGCGCCAGCAGCATGGAGCCGCCGATCGCCTCCCGAGCCCAGGCGTCCAGATCGAGCGGCGTCATTTTCCGGCCGCCACATCTTCGACCAGGCCCACGAGGGTCGCCTGGGTGGTCTCGCCGATGATCCTGGCGGCGACCCGGCCGTCGGCGTCCACCACCAGGGTGCTGGGAATGGCGCTGGCCGGAAGCTGACCGGAGAACTTCAGCAGCAGGGCCCCGTCCGGGTCGAACAGGTTGGCGTACGGCACCTCGAAGGCACGGACGAAGGCCTTGGGCGCTGCCATGTCGATGTCACGGGTGTTCAGGCCGACGAA
The DNA here is from genome assembly GCA_029778515.1 of Actinomycetes bacterium. The sequence goes on along the minus strand of JAKOQD010000036.1, from coordinate 1,847 downwards.
GATCGCCTGGCCGGCGAGCTGCTTGCTGGCCGCGGCCAGCGCCGGCGCTTCCGCGCGGCAGGGCGAGCACCAGGATCCCCAGACGTTGTAGACGATGACCTTCCCGGACACGTCCGCGCTTCGCCAGGTCGCTCCGTCCAGCGTGGTGCCCTCGATCGCAGGGGCTTCGGGACGATCGGCGATCGCCAGCACGGTGATGCTGCCGTCCCCGCCGACGAAACCGCCGGAGCTGGACGGCGCTGAACTGCAGCCGACGAACAGCGTGGCCGCCGCCATTGCGACCAGCAACCGGTAGGCGCGCATCAGGCGCCAGCCCTACCGTGTCCCCGGCAAATCCAACCGTCGTCCCGGCGTTGGCCCGGATCTCCGCACCGGTCCACTTCGATCAGGCTCCCGGACGGAACTTCTTGGCCTTGGGCGGCACCAGGTCGGCGCAGGGCTCGGCGTAATCGACCCGGACCAGGTGCCCGTCGTGGTAGGTGAAGGACGTGACGCTGGCCAGGCTGGTCTGGCGACGCCGCGGGTCGTGCACGAGCCGGCGGCCCTCGGCCCAGGAACGAGCCATCCAGATCGGCAGTTCGTGAGCCACCACGACCGCTTCACCGCCGACCGAGTTCGCTGCGGCGTCGGCAAGCGCTGCCTGCATCCGGGCGACGATCGAGACGTAGGCCTCGCCCCACGACGGACGCAGCGGATTGCGCATCGCCCACCAACTCGACGGCCGGAACAGGATCTCGTTGCGCTTGCCGAAGGACTTGCCTTCGAAGACGTTGGCGGCCTCGATCACCCGCTCGTCGAGATGCACCTCGAGTTCGGGGTGCTTCGCCGCGATCGGAGCCATGGTCTCCAGCGCACGCTGCAGCGGGGAGCTGACCAGGTGGACGAGGTTCGCGTCCGCGAAATACTCACCGAGGCGTTCGGCCATCCGCTGGCCGAGTTCGGAGAGCCCGAACCCCGGCTGGCGGCCGTAGAGCACCCCTTCGGGGTTCTCCACTTTGCCGTGTCGCACCAGGTGGACGACGCTGATCTCCATTGGACTCCTCGCTAGCTGTGGCCCCAAGGATACGCAGCCGGACTTCCACGTCGTGAGCCGAGCGCCGCGGCCAACGCGGCGGCGTCCACATGCCAAATGGCGTGGCGCGCCCCGTCCACGAAAGTGACCGGAACGTGGTCGCCGAACTCGGCGCGCAGTTCCAGGTCACTGTCGACGTCAACGGTCGTCCAGGTCGCATCGGCGGATGCGCAGACCGCGCGCACTATCGCGACCGCCTCGTCACAGAGGTGACAGCCGTCACGGACCAGAAGTACCACCCGGGCTTGATCCATCAGTCAGCCTGGGAAGCGATGGCGACTACTTGCCAGCGCGACGACGCTGGATGCGCGTCTTCTTCAGAAGCTTGCGGTGCTTCTTCTTCGCCATCCGCTTGCGGCGCTTCTTGATGACCGAACCCACTGGCAGACCTCTCGAATACCACCCCGGGAGGGGCGGCAAGTAACTGGCTCGGGCTGGGGATCAGCCCGAAAGGACATGGCCGGACATTCCAGCCAGACACAGGATCTTACTTGAACGCGAGCCGCTGGAGCGAATCAGCCGGCTCGGTAGAACGACCCACGCAGGTAGGCGTCGACCGCATGCTCGGGCACCCGGAAGTTGCGGCCGAAGCGGATCGCCTCCAGATCGCCGGAATGGATCAGGCGATACACCGACATCCGCGACACCCGCAGTGCTGCGGCGACCTCGGCCACCTTCAGAAACTTGACCGTTCCCAACGGCAAGACCGGGTCGTTCATCGGCGAACCTGTTTCACTCTGGGCCGTCCGGACGAGGGCCGCTCGACCCACCCTAG
>JAKOQD010000215.1 GCA_029778515.1 Actinomycetes bacterium | reverse complement strand
GGCGCTCCTTGATCTTGGCGTGCGCGATGTCGCGTCCGACGATCACCGTGCCGTGCAGCGAAAGCCGGGTCTTCACCGGGTACTTACTCAGCTCGGCGAGGATCTCCGGCATCGGCCGGCCGAGGTCGATCTCGACGACCGCGCTGTCTTCAAGGTGCTCGTCGGTCGTGTCGGGCATGAAGTGCGCCGGCTCGCGCTCCAGCTGCTCGATGAACACCCCTTCGGGGGTGATCTTGCCAAGGCACTGCCGGTCGGCAGAGCAGGAAACCGAGATCGCCACCGGCAGGGACGCACCATGGCGCGGCAGCCGGATCACCCGCACGTCATGGCAGAAGTACTTGCCGCCGAACTGCGCGCCGATGCCGAAGTCGCGGGTGAGCTGCAGTACCTGCTCCTCCAGCTCAAGGTCGCGGAAGCCGTGCGCGCTCATCGAGCCGGACGTGGGCAGCGAATCCAGGTACTTGGCGGACGCGTACTTGGCGGTCTTCAGCGCGTACTCCGCCGACGTGCCACCGATCACGATCGCCAGGTGGTACGGCGGGCACGCCGCGGTTCCGAGCGAGCGCAGCTTCTCGTCCAGGAACTTCATCATGGACGCGGGATTCAGGATCGCCTTTGTCTCCTGGTACAGGTAGCTCTTGTTGGCCGAGCCGCCGCCCTTCGCCATGAACAGGAACTTGTAGGTGGTCTCGTGCCCGGACGCGGTGTCGGCGTACAGCTCGATCTGCGCCGGCAGGTTGTTGCCGGTGTTCTTCTCTTCCCACATCGTGATCGGTGCGTTCATCGAGTAGCGCAGGTTCAGCTTGGTGTACGCCTCGAAGACGCCGCGCGAGAGCGGCAGTTCGTCGGTGCCGTCGGTGAGCACCTGCTGGCCACGCTTGCCCATGATGATCGCGGTGCCGGTGTCCTGGCACATCGGCAGCACGCCACCGGCAGCGATGTTGGCGTTCTTCATCAGGTCCAGCGCGACGAACTTGTCGTTGCCGCTGGCCTCCGGGTCGTCGAGGATGTTGCGCAGCTGCTGCAGGTGCGCCGGCCGCAGGTAGTGGGCGATGTCGTGCATCGCAGTCTCGGCCAACAACTCCAGCGCCTCGGGCACCACCTTTAGGAAAGACCGTCCGTCCGGCCCCTCGACCGTCTCCACACCCTCGGTGGTGAGGAGCCGGTAGGGGGTGGCGTCCGCCCCGATCGGCAACAGATCCGCATAGCGGAATTCGGTCATGACACTCCTTCGCTCTAGCCCGTACAAAATCGTCCCACAGCGGGATCGCGACTATTGCCAGACTTGGTTATCCGGTCGTGGTCGTGGGTAGAGTCGAATGTGTGCTGACAATGTCGTTCGCACACCCCACACCCCGCGGAGGTTCGATGTTCGGCCAAGTGAAGTACGAGGCCATGAACGCCCACCTGAACTCGATGTTGGAGCGTCGCCGAGTGCTGATCTCGGCTCACCGCGGCAGTGGCGGCGGCAGCATCGCGGTCAACACCGAACTTGGCATCAGGGCGGCTTTCCTGTCCGGCGCCGACCTGGTGGAGATCGACGTCTCCGCGTCCGTGGACGGGGAGTTCTTCTGCTTCCACGACGGCTGCGAACCCGAGCTGCTCGGCATCGAGGCCAACCTGCAGACCCTCACCGCGGACGAGATCGACCGGCTCTCCTACATCTGGGTGGACCGGCCCGGACGCCCGGCGCGGGTCGAACACCTGCTGCCACTGCTGCGCAAGTTCAAGGACACGGACACCCTGTTCAACATCGACCGCTCGTGGTGGCGGTGGCCGAACGCCCTGATGGCGCTGGACGGGCTGTACATGGCCCACCAGTTGCTGATGAAGTGCCCGGCCTGGGAGGACGCGGCGCTGCAGCGGCTGCGCGAGTTCCGGGTGAAGTTTCCGTTCGTGCCGATCTGCGCCACCCCGGACGACGTCTATCGCGTGGTCAACGACCCGCAGTTGAACACCGTCGGCGTGGAGTTGATCTCCAACACCCCGCAGTCGCCCTGGTTCTCCCCTTCGGTGATCGAGGAGTTCCAGTCGATGGGCGTGTTCGTCTTCGTGAACACGGTGACCCTGAATACCGGCATCCCGCTGTTCGGCGGGCTGGACGACGAGTTGGCGATCGCCAAGTCGCCGGACGAGGCGTACGGCCCGGTCTTCGAGCTGGGCGTCAACGCTGTCCAGACCGACTGGCCGGCCCTGGTGCGGGACTACCGCGAGAAGTGGTTCGCCGAACACCCGTGAGGAAGCGCTGATCCTGCCGACAAGGGTGGTTGAGCTTGTCGAAACCCGTTGCCACCAGCCAGTGTCGGCTACTGGTTGAGCATCGGGAGCGACACCAGCAGGGCGACCAAGGCGCCCGCTGCGACCAGCGGCCACTGCCAGCGTCCGCCGTTTCGGAAGCCGGTGTAGACGAGGTACCCGCCCACGCCCAGGCCGCCGACCAGCAACAGGACTGGCCCGAAGAACCACACCAGCAGCGCGAAGACGGCAATGCCCACCGCCCACCCGTTCACCAGGGCGGAGCGGCTGAATCGCGGCGCTGACATTCGCTGCTCCAATGATCTGAGTACCCGCCGGAGTATAGGAGCCCTCGGCTGACCTCGGGGGGTGCACCCCGACTTCCTTGTCCGGAAGCAAACTTAGCTCCGGTTGGGTTGGCGCACGCAACTCGGTCTCAAGCCCAACTCGACCCCTCGCTTGCTCGATGGGCGGTCTTGTTCCAGGGGCTCAGGCGCGTCGTGCGCGAAGCCGTCCCTCGATCACCTGCTGGCACAACGTCACCGTCTCCGGCAGCAGATCGACCTCCAGCGCCCGCGCCTGCCGGCTGACCTGATTCACCAGCCGCTCCACCTCGGCGCGGTTGCCGGCCCGATGCTCGGTACG
>JAKOQD010000214.1 GCA_029778515.1 Actinomycetes bacterium | reverse complement strand
GCGTAGCCGATGAGGTGGGTGAAGCTGATCTTGCCCTGCCGCTTGCGCTTGAGGTGGTTGTTGATCACGATCCGGTTGTCGATCAGCAGCTTCGCGGGGACCGCGCGCACGCTGGTCGCGGTCGGGACCCCGAGGCTGGCCTCCATGTTCGTGACGACTCGGGCGGCGGGACCGCGCAGCACGGTGGCCTCGTCGGTCGAGACCTGGGGTGCGGCGGGCTTGGCCACGGGCGGCGCGGCCGCGGGCGCCGGAGTGGGCGCGAGTTTGCTCTTCAGAGCCGCAGCACGGGCCGGGTCGGAGGGTACGTAGTCGGCGAAGAAGTCCCACCACGCCGGGTCGACCGAGTGTCGGTCCTTCAGGTACTGCTCGTAGAGTTCGTCGACGAGCCATTCGTTGGTGCCGAATGAGTTCTGTGCGTCAGTGGTCACGTGCGCCCCTGGGGTCGACTGGCATGCCTCATCAAGCGTAGTCGCAGCGGTCGGGCGACGCACCGAGCCGTGGCGCGGCTGTCCCAACCGTTATACGGGCGGCGCCGGTTGTGCGACGAGTGGTGCGCTGATGGGGCAAAGCGATCGGCCTTGGCGGGGATCACGCAGTCAGCACCCTTGAGATCACCAGCAGTTGCACCTCGGAGGCGCCTTCCACCACGCGCAACATCCGCAGGTGGCGCAGCACGCGCTCAATCGGCCCGGACTTCATCAGCCCCATGCCGCCGAACACCTGCAGGCAACGATCGGCCACGGCGTAGGCCTGCTCGGTCGTGTAGTACTTGGCAATCGAGGCGTCCAGCATGGGGTTCTGACCCTCGTCCACCGCCCATGCCAGGTGGTAGACCAGCCAGCGCATGGCCTCGATGTCCACCTTGCTCTTGGCCAGGGGGAAGCTCGCGCCCTGGAACGCGGCCAGCGGCTTGCCGAACGCGGTGCGGGTGGTGGCGTGCAGCGTTGCCTGGTCCAGGCAGAACTCCGCGAGCCCCAGCGCCTGCGCGCCGATGAACGCGCGACCCGCGTTCAGGAACTCCATCGCAGCGAAGAACCCCAAGCCCACCTCACCCACCACGTGGTCGTCGGGCACCCAGGCGTCCTCGAAGAACAGCTCGCCCGGGTGGGTGTCGGAGATGTTCCACTGCACCGGCCCGCGCCGGAACTGGTCCGCTGGCACGAGGAACGCCGTGATCCCGCCGGCTGCCCGCTTCTCGGCATCGGTGACCGCGAAGACGACGGCGAAATCCGCGTGGGCGGCGTTGGTGATGTAGTGCTTGTGGCCAAGGATCCGCCAGCCGTCGCCGTCCTTCGTCGCCCTTGTGCGGATGGCCTGGGCGTCGGACCCGGCCTCCGGTTCGGTGAGTGCGAAACAGACCGTCTTGGTCCCGGCGACGACCGGCCGGACCCACTCGTCGATCAGGTGCTCCGGAAGCTTCAGGAGCAGCGAACTCGGGCCGGCGGGATTGGGCGGTGAGATGGCAGCCATCGCCATGCGGGATCCGGAACGCGCGGCGTCCTCGACCAAGGCGGTCATGCCCAGCGTGCTCAGGCCCTGGCCGCCGACACTTTCCGGCATGTGCGCGGCGTAGAACCCGGCCTGCGCCGACAGCAGGCGTACCTCGTCCATCGTGGCGTGCACCTTGGCCGAATCCGGCGAGATGCTCTCGTACTCAGCGGCGATCCAGTCGTCGAAGGGCCGGATCTCGCGATCGACGAAGTCGGCAAATGCGGCCCGCAGCGCGGTGATCTCTTCCGGGAACGTGAAGTCCATGCCGTGATCGTGGCACGGCATTCACCCCCGCTCGTGCGAAACACCTTCAGTCGAATGCTGGGCGAGTCAGTTCGCGGTCAACCGCATGTCACGCTGTTCGAGCGCGGAACGCACCCGCCGCAGCACGACGTCCATGGCAGCGTCCGTGCTGTGCAAGGTGCCGGTGACCGCGTGTGCGCCGCAATCGCGGGCACTGGCCGCGATCCGCTGGCTCATGACTCCCGGAGCGATCAGGAAGGGCGCCACGCACACCTCGTCAACCCCCG
>JAKOQD010000213.1 GCA_029778515.1 Actinomycetes bacterium | reverse complement strand
TTGTTGGCGCGACACGCCGAAGTTTTCAGCAACAACGCAACAAAACGCGGCGCCATGATTCGGCCGATGCAGTGGTGGGATATCGAGCAGGTCGCGGCCATCGACCTCGAGGTGTTCGGTGCAACTGCCTGGCCGGTCGAGTCGTTCTGGTCCGAACTCGCCCGTGATGACCGGTACTACGTGGTGGCCGACGATGTGCAGGGGTACGCCGGGTTGTGGCTCTCGCTGCCCGATGCGGATGTGCAGACCATTGCGGTGGCACCCTCCGCGCAAGGCCACGGCCTGGGCGCGCAACTGCTCGAGCACGTGATGCAGCACGCCCGCGAACAGAGTTGCCGGCGGCTGCACCTTGAGGTCAAGGCCGGCAACCCGGCTATCCATCTCTACGAGAAGTTCGGCTTCACGACCGTCCGGGTGCGGCAGCGCTACTACCCGGACTTCACCGATGCTGTGGTCATGGCGGTGGCACTGTGAGCCCGTTGGTGCTGGGGATCGAGTCGTCGTGCGACGAGACTGGCGTCGGCATCGTCTCCGGGACCACGTTGCTCGTCGACGCCGTGGCCAGCAGTGTTCCGGAACAGGTACGGTTCGGCGGAGTTGTTCCCGAGATCGCCAGCCGTGCGCACGTGGTCGCGATGGTCCCGACGCTGCAGCGCGCTTGCGCAACGGCCGGGGTGTCGTTGCGCGACGTCGACGCCATCGCGGTCACCGCCGGTCCGGGTCTGGCGGGTGCCTTGGTAGTCGGAGTTGCCGCCGCAAAGGCCCTGGCCCTGGCGCTGGACAAGCCGCTCTACGGGGTCAACCACCTGGCCGCCCACGTCGCGGTCGACCAGTTGCAGCATGGTCCGCTGCCGGATGGGTGCGTCGCGCTGCTGGCCTCCGGTGGTCATTCGTCGATCCTGCGAGTTGGGGACGTGACCTCAGACGTGGAACCGCTCGGATCGACGATCGACGACGCTGCTGGGGAGGCCTTCGACAAGGTCGCCCGGATGTTGGGCCTGGGGTTCCCGGGCGGGCCAGCGATCGATCTCGCCGCGCGTGAGGGTGCGGTCTCGATCAAGTTCCCGCGCGGGCTGACCGGGCCCCGCGATGCGCCGTACGACTACTCGTTCTCGGGCTTGAAGACCGCGGTCAAGCGCTGGCTTGCGGCGAACCCGGGCGCGAGCGTCCCGGACGTCGCGGCCTCCTTTCAGGAAGCCGTGGCCGACGTCCTCAGCGCCAAGGCTGTGGCCGCGGCGCGCGACCATGGCGCGGACACGCTGGTCCTCGGTGGCGGGGTTGCCGCCAACAGCCGCCTGCGGGTGCTGACCGGAGAACGCTGCGAGGCCGCGGGTCTACGGCTACGCGTGCCGCGGCCAGGATTGTGCACCGACAACGGGGCGATGGTGGCGGCGCTGGGCGCCGAGATGGTGGCCCGCGGCCGGCCGGCGTCGGACTGGCTGCTGGGGGCAGATTCCTCGCTGCCAGTGGACCAGCCGCTGGTTTGAGCCTGACCGCGCCAAACCCTCGGCGCAATCCATCATGGGCGCTTCTCGGAATCAGAGACTGAGTTGGCTCGCAGCGGGGGCGCTGGCGCTGGGAGTTCTCACCGGCGGGCCTGTCGCGGCGGACACCACCTGGGGCCCGACGGGACGGTGACGCTGCGGGCCTCGTGCTCTCTGAAGGGCAAGAAGAAGAAGCTGTGCCACCTCAAGACCAGCTCGACGCGAGTCGCGGCCAAACCCTCCTGCACCAAGGGCGTCAAGATCACTGTCACGATCACGGCGAGCAAGGCCGGCGCGAACCCCACGACCTGGCGTAAGACCTGGAAGGTCAAGGGTAAGAAGCCGATCCGGTGTGAGGCCGGCTAGGCTCACGTGGCGTCCGTCAGCGGACTGTGGCTGTGCAGCCCGTTCCAAGGCCGTTGGAGAACGCGCCGTTGAAGAACTTGTACAGTGCCGAACCCTTGAACCGGCCCTTGCCGTTGTCCGCGATCTGACCAGGTGCCCAGAAGTGCGTGGCTGGGGACTTCCGGGTCTGGGCGAACAGGTCCAGCGTCACGCTGGCCGTGCTGCACATGGCGGCCAGTGAGTCGTAGTACTGCCGCGAGAGGCAGTCCGCGCCGAGTGGCACCGAACGCCCGGCGTGCTGGCAGTACACGGTGTTGTCCGCCATCCCCTGCGCGATGAGCACATCGCCCGATGGCAGTTTGGTGAAGGGATTGATCCCATCGGGACCCGGTTGGTTGTAGGCCAACCAGGTGCACCACGAGGTCAGCGCGGGGTCACTCGCCGGATTCAAACAGGTCGCGTCCAACTGCCCTTGCCAGGTGCCGCCTGGACCAGTCGGCCCACCCCACACCGGCTGCACGAAGAACGCGTTTTGCGCCGGATTGCCGTACTTGATGACCCGGGCGAGGGACTCGGCAGTCAGGCATCCCGCGGTGATCGCGGTGGCGGTCTGCATGCCCTCGGCGGTGAGCACCTGGTCGAGTCGCGGGGCCGGAACGCTGGTCGGGTATCCGGGGAAGCGGGCGGTGTTGCTCAGGGTGCCGGACGCCGGGTACTGGGCCCAGGCGCTGGTGACCAGCGAGAACAGCAGCGGCCCGACCGCACCGACACCTTGACCGCCGGCGGTACTGGCCGGCATATGCATCTCGAGGTCGCCGAGGTGGCGGCCGATGAGGTCCGGCGGTGTTGTTGCCGTCGCCACGAAGCTGGTCGCCGGGGCGACCGCGGCCACACCGACCGGCGCGAAACTGGGGTCCCGCGCGGACTTGGTCGCGCTCAGGTAGTCCTTGGCGATCTGCGCCGCCCACAGCGCAGCATGACCACCTTGCGAATGCCCCCAGGTGGCCAACTTCCAGGTCTTGTAGGCGCTGCCCAGCCGCTTAGCCAATTGGGTTGCGGCGCGGGCGCTGTCCAGCACCGCGGCACCAGCGGGAACGCCGAGGGCGTAGTGCTGCTGGGCGTTCGCTGGTTGACCGAGCCCGGCGTAGTAGTCGGTCGCCGCCACCATGCGGCCCTGGTTGATCAGGGTCTGTAGG
>JAKOQD010000035.1 GCA_029778515.1 Actinomycetes bacterium | reverse complement strand
GGCCACCAACTCCTCGGCGGAGATCGACTTGGTCACATAACCCCTGGCCCCCGCCCGGATCACCCCGATCACGTCCTCGGCAGCGTCCGACACCGACAGCGCAAGGAACTTCACGCCGGGCTGGGTCGCCGTGACCTGCTTGATCACCTCCGCGCCACCGCCGCCGGGCAGGTGCACGTCCAGCAGCACCACGTCCGGCAGGGTGGCCAGGATGGCCCGCACCGCGGTAGGCACGTCCTCGCCTTCGCCGACCAGCTCGATCCGCGCGCCGATGTCGTACTTCACGCCACTACGGAACATGGCGTGGTCGTCGACGATCACCACCCGCCAAGGGCCGGTGCGGACGGCTTCGGACTCGGACTCGGTCATTGCGGTAGCTCCAGTCTCACTTCGGTGCCTTCATCGGGCGCAGTCCTGATTATCGCCCGTCCGCCGGTGCGCTTCATCCGTTCGACGATCGAGCCGCGGACGCCCATGCGGTCGGCGTCAACGTGCGCCAGGTCGAAGCCGGTGCCTCGATCGCGGACGTAGACCGAAACCAGGTCGGGATCGACCTCGACATAGACGTCGACGCGGGTCGCCCCCGAATGCTTGGCCGCGTTCACCATCGCCTCCCGCGCGGCCTTCACCAGCGCGGTCAGCTCCGGAGTCAGCTCGGCGTCCCCGACGCTGACGAGCTCAAGGTCGACGCCGTGGCGGTCCTCGACGTCGATGATCTCCCCGGAGATCGCCTCGACCAGCGTCCCGCGCCCGGACGAGTCGGCGTACAGCCACTGCCGCAGCTCCCGTTCCTGGCGCCGCGCCAACGCGGTCACCGCCTTCGGGTCGGACGCCTTCCGCTGGATCAACGCCAGCGTCTGCAGCACCGAGTCGTGCAGGTGCGCAGCCATGTCGGCCCGCGCGTCCGCCACCAGCGCGTCGTCGCGAGCCTGGGCGAGCGCCCGGCGCACGTGCAGGATCCACGGCAGCGCAGCCAGCACCACCGCGGTCACCGCCAGGCCGAGCAGCAGGATCGTCCGCGCAGCCTCACTCAGTCGGGCCTGGGCCAGCAGCACCACCCAGATCGACCCGCCAAGCGCGACCAGCCCGGCGACGATGCCCACGATCGACGTCCAGTGCGCAACCAACGGCGCGACCAGCCGCTGCCAGCCGGTCCCGGTGCGCAGTTCGCGGGTGGAGACGTGATCGGCCTGCCACCAGATGATCCCGAGCCCGAGCGCACCCAGCGCACCCGCAGTGAGCAGCCAGTTGGGCGGTCCGTACCCGGAGACCTGCGCCAGCCAGGCCAGTCCGACGCCGAGCAGCGCAAGGGCACTGGCCACGCCCAGGTCGACCGCGGTCAGCATCTTCGTTGTGCGCGGCCGCAGCCCCTTCCGTGCGCCGGCCTCAAGCCCGGGTGCGTCCCGCTGCTCGACCTCCTGCGGCATCACCAGCCACAGCACCAGGTACAGGGCCACCCCGACCAGCCCGAATGCTGCGGTCACCACGAACAGCACCCGTAGCACCAGAACCGACCAGCCCAGGTGATCGGCCAGACCGGCGCAGACTCCGCCCACCCAGGCTTCATCCAGCGGACGCGTGGAGCGCGGGTGGACGACCTCTTCGCTCATGAGGACCCGCGGACCACCAGGGTGCTCGGCAGCTTCGTCATCGGCTGCGGATTCTCGCCGGCGAGGATCGAGATCAGCATCTCGGCAGCCATCCGGGTGTGCTCGGCTGCCGGGTTGGTCATCGTGGTGAGCTGCGGGTTGGTCTGCAGGGCGGCCTCGGAATCATCGAATCCGACCACCCGGACGTCCTCAGGCACCCGGCGTCCGGTCTCCAGCAGCACGTTCAGCGCCGTCGCCGCCATCAGGTCGTTCGCCGCGAACACGCCGTCCAGGTCGGGGGCCCGTTCCAGCAACTCAAGCACCGCGCGTCCGCCGTTTCGGGTGTAGTCGCTCTCCACCCAGAGCGTGTCGTCGCGCCCGGCCGCCTTCATGGCTTGCTGGAACCCCTTCAACCGGCGCCGGCCCGAGTTCATGTCGAGCGGTCCGGTGATGGCTCCGATCCGCTTCGAACCGCGGTCGATCAGGTGCTGGGTCGCGGTCGCCGCTGCACCCATGTTGTCGAGATCCAGGTAGTGGACGCCTGGCGCCTCGGGATCGCCGACAAAGACCACCGGCTGCCAGGAGCTCGCCAGGGCGCGGCCGAGTTCGGGGCCGTGGTGCGAGACGATGATCGCACCGTCCACATGGCCGGATTCGAGGTAGCGCACCATGCCCGCGGGCCCGTCGCCCGGTTGGGCCATGGCCAGCACCACCCGCACGTCCGAGCCCTGGAATGCCTGCAGCGCACCGTGATAGGCCTGCGGGAAGAAGGGATCGGTGAACACCCGGTCGTCGGTCTCCGGCACGACCACAGCGATCACCCCGGTGCGTCGGGTCACCAGCGAACGTGCCGCGCGATTCGGCTGGTAGGCCAACTCGGCGATGGCCCTGCGGACGGCTTCGGTGGTGTCCTTGGCGACCAGGTTTCCGCCGTTGACCACTCGCGAAACCGTGGCTCGGGACACGCCGGCCACGCGGGCTACATCTTCCAGTGTCGGGGCAGAACGATCAGCGTTGAGCGTCTTGACCACCCGGGCTCCTCCTTCGACAGTCGACACACCCGGGGGCCGGATGCCCGGACGCCGGCACTGCCTGACCACCGAACAATACCGAAGTCGGACGCGGTACCGCGGCGACTCGCAACTGCCGCCCTTCTAGGATGAAAACGTTCCCAGTGGAAGCTTTCCGGACCCCCCGGGGAGGTGCCAGGCGTTCTAGACCCGGGACGGTTCCATTCCGCATCTCGACCCGCCAGCCACTAGGCCGAATGCAGCCCGGGATGGTTCAATCTGCGTCGCATCCCAAGGCCGCAAAATGCGGTGCCGCTCAGGGTAGACCCCCATGTTGCCGGCCGCGGTAGCGGCGTTGAATAGACCCGTGCCCGACAACCTGCCCGTACTGAGCCGTCCGCGGAACGGCGCCATGATCGGTGGCGTCTGCGCTGGACTCGCGCGGCGTTGGCATGTCGACCCAAACCTGCTTCGGATCGCGGTTGCAGTGCTGGTTCTTTTTGGTGGGCTCGGCCTGGCGGCCTACGGCGCCGGCGTGCTGTTGATGCCGCGCGACGGACAGACCGAAATGCCGGTCCGCCGATGGCTCCCGTTCACCCGCGATTGGCCGACCGCCGGCGTCGTGGCCGCAACCATCGGTGCTCTGGTCCTGCTCACCGGCATTCCGACCAACGGCATCGGGTTCGGCCCGGTGGCGGTGATCTTCGCGGTCTGGTACTTCGGGTTCCGCAACCACGGCACCCGGACGAACGCGCCGACCCCCGAGCCCACCCCGTTCGAACGACAGGCCGAGGCCTGGCGCGATCGACTCGCCGAGCAGCAGACCCCGGGCTATGCACCCGCCAGCGGCCTGCTGTCCGCGGCCAGCCTGCCCGCGCCGACGTTGCCCACGTCCCAGCAGGCTCCGCAATGGCAGCAGCCCTACACCAACCCCGCCGATCTGGCCGTCCGCGACAACCTGCCGCCGGCGATGGTGGCGGCCCGGCAGCGGCGTCGCCGATTCTGGTTGCTGGCCGCGCTATTGAGCGGTGTTGGCGTCGCCCTGGTGACCGTGCTTGGCGTGGTTTTCGGGTTGCCGCTAGGGCCGCTGCCCTACTTTGCGGCGATCCTGGCCGCGCTCGGGATGACGCTGGTCGCGTCCAGCAAGGTCGGACGCCCGCGCGGGATGCTGTTCGTGACGATCGTGACCGCTCTGCTCACCGCTGCGTTGATGTCGCCGGTGCCGGCCAGCGTCGGCGAGACCGCTCAGGTGTACCGAAGCGTCGACGAGCTGCCTCGGCAGATCGACCTGGGTGCCGGCGAGATCGCCCTCGATCTGAGCGCGATCCGCCTCGATTCCGGACGTGCAATGGACATCAAACTCGGTGCGGGCGAGGTCGACATCATCCTGCCGGCGGACGGGAACACCCTCGTGAGCTATCACATCGGCGCCGGCACCTTCGACAACTCGGTGCACTCCAACGACGGAGTGGACGTGAAGGGAAGTCAGACCTTCGGCTCGGGAACCGGCACCCCGGTGCTCCAGTTGAACATTGACGTGGGTATGGGCGAAGTGACGGTGCGGACATGACCGATCGTTCCGCCTTCGCATTCGGCGTCATCGCCATGGCCATCGCCGGACTGGCGCTCTGGCTGCATTACGGGTTCGTCGACTGGCGACTCGTCGGGGTGATCGCCCCGGTGGTCCTGGTCATCATCGGCGCGGGGATGCTCCTGCTCTCGCGCAAGTCCAACTGAGTTTCACGAAAGGAAAGCATCATGAAGCAGAAACTCACCCGTTCGAGTTCCGACAAGTTCATCGCCGGCGTCTGCGGCGGCCTGGCCCGCTCCTTCGGCTGGGAAGGCAGCATCGTCCGCATCCTCGCCGTGGTCGCTGCCCTGATCTTCCCCTGGGGCGTGCCGATCGCCTACGGCGTGGCCTGGCTCGTCCTGCCGCTGGAGGACGGGGGCCGGACCGGTCTCGACGACCTGAAGGGCACCTTCACCAGCAACAGCAACAACCCGCCCACCGACTACCGCTGACCCAAGGGCCGGTCGGCCCTACTCCCACTCGATGGTGCCGGGTGGCTTGCTGGTGACGTCCAGCACCACCCGGTTCACCTCGGGCACCTCGTTGGTGATCCGGGTGGAGATCTTCTCCAGTAGTTCGTAGGGCAGCCGCGACCAGTCGGCGGTCATCGCGTCCTCACTCGAGACCGGACGCAGCACGATCGGGTGCCCGTAGGTGCGTCCGTCCCCCTGCACGCCGACGGAGCGGACGTCGGCCAGCAACACCACCGGGAACTGCCAGATCTCGCCGTCCAATCCGGCTGCTGTGGTCTCCTCCCGGACGATCGCGTCCGCTGCCCGCAGGATCGCCAGCCGTTCGGCGTCCACCGCACCGACAATGCGAATCCCCAAGCCAGGGCCCGGGAACGGGTGCCGGTCGACGATGTGCTCGGGCAACCCGAGCTGGCGACCTACCTGGCGCACCTCGTCCTTGAACAGGGTGCGCAGCGGCTCGATCAGCTTGAACTGCAGGTCATCGGGCAGCCCGCCCACGTTGTGATGGCTCTTGATGTTGGCCGCACCCTCGCCGCCGCCGGATTCGACCACGTCCGGATAGAGCGTGCCCTGTACCAGGTAGTCGATCGGGCCCTCGGCGTTCAGCTTGCGGGCCTCGTCCTCGAAGGTGCGGATGAACTCGCGGCCGATGATCTTCCGTTTGGTCTCCGGATCGCTGACCCCGGCCAGCGCCGAGAGGAAGCGCTCCTGCTCATTGGCCACCACCAGGTGCACACCGGTGGACGCCACGAAGTCGCGCTCCACCCGCTCGGCCTCGCCAGTGCGCAGCAGGCCGTGGTCGACGAAGACACAAGTCAGCTGGTCACCGATGGCCTGCTGGACGATGGCAGCGGCCACTGCCGAATCGACGCCGCCGGACAGTGCGCAGAGCACGCGGGCGTCGCCCACCTCGGCGCGGACGCGCTCAACCTGTTCCTCAGCGATGTTGGCGCTGGTCCAGGTCTGGCGGCAGCCGGCGATGTCGACCAGGAAGTGCTCCAGCACCTTCTGGCCGTGCTCGGAATGCAGCACCTCGGGGTGCCACTGGACGCCGGCCAGCCTGCGCTCGGCATCCTCGAAAGCCGCCACCGTGGCCCGCGGGGAGCGCGCGCTCACGATGAAACCGGACGGGGCCGCGGTCACCTCGTCGCCGTGTGACATCCAGGACGTGAGTGTTTCGGGCAGCCCGGCGAGCAGGCGTCCGGGCTCGAGGACGCTGACCGCCGTCCGGCCGTACTCGCGCTGACCGGTGCGGGCCACCGTCCCGCCGAGCGCCTGGGCCATCGCCATGAAGCCGTAGCAGATGCCGAAGACCGGGACGCCGGCGGCCAGCAGGGCCGCGTCCAACTGGGGCGCACCGGCCTCGTAGACCGAACTCGGGCCACCGGACAGCACCACCGCGGCCGGACGCCTGGCCAGCAACTCGGCGACCGGCATCGTGTGCGGGACGATCTCGGAGTAGACCTGCGCCTCCCGGACCCGTCGCGCGATGAGTTGGGCGTACTGGGCGCCGAAATCGACCACCAGCACCAGATCGTGTTCGGCGCTCATGGG
>JAKOQD010000212.1 GCA_029778515.1 Actinomycetes bacterium | reverse complement strand
GCGCTCGCCTGCGGCGGGATCATCGAGGTGCTGATCCGCTTGCGGAACACCCAGTAGGTCCAGCCCTGGTAGAGCAGCACGATCGGCGTCATCACGAGCGCCACGATCGTCATCACTGTCAGGGTGTAGTGCTGGCTGGACGCGTTGTGGATCGTCAGGTTGTAGGCCGCGTCCGTGCTGCTGACCATGACGTTCGGGAACAGCCCGGCGAACAGCGTCGCCACGGCCAGGCCGATCGTCACGGCACTGAAGAAGAACGCCCATCCGTCACGATCCTTGAGCACCAGGAAGAGCGCGACCAGCCACGCCACCGCCGCGATCAGCGCCAGGGGCAGCGTGACGGCCACATGACCGGAGTAGGCCTGGAACCACAGCAGGGCGGCGACGGCCATGACGGCCGCCACGATGCCCAGCTTGATCGCGGCGCTCTTCGCGACCGCGTGCATGTCGCCCTTGGTCTTGAGGGCCAGGAAGATCGCGCCGTGCGTCAAGAAGACGGTCAGGGTCATCAGGCCGACCACGATCGAGAACGGGTTGAGCAGCGTGAACAGGTTGCCCGTGAAGTTGAGCTGCCCGGCCAGGTCCGGCGCGCTCCCGGCGAGGGGCTCGATCGGCGTGCCGCTCACGACGTTGCCGAAGGCGACGCCGAGCAGCAGCGCCGGCAGGGCCGACCCGATGGCGATCGCCCAGTCCCATCGCCGACGCCAGGCGTCGGTGTGGCCCTTGCCGCGGTACTCGAACGCGACGCCGCGCAGGATGAGTCCGACGAGCACGAGGAACAGCGCCAGGTAGAAGCCGCTGAACATCGTCGCGTACCAGAGCGGGAAGGCCGCGAAGGTCGCGCCGCCCGCGGTGAGCAGCCACACCTCGTTCCCGTCCCACACCGGTCCGATGGTGTTGATCATGACCCGCTTCTTCGCCTCGTCCTTGCCGAGGAACGGCAGCAGCATGCCGACACCTAGGTCGAACCCGTCGAGGACGAAGTAGCCGGTCCACAGCACCGCGATGAGGATGAACCAGATGGTCTGCAGGACGTCGAGGTCCATGTCGATTCCTTCTTCTCGTCTCAGCGGCTCAGTAGGCGAAGTACAGCTGCTTGTCGGCGGCCTTCTCGGCGTCGCCGTGCGGGTCGAGCACCGGGTCCTCGGGTGCCCCCGCCTTGACGGCCTTGAGGATCAGCTTGACCTCGATGATGGCCAGCACCAGGTACAGGAGGGTGAACCCGATCATCGAGATCCACACCTGCGCCGAGCTCAGCAGCGGCGAGACACCGTCCGCGGTGAGCTGCTGGCCGAAGACCACCCAGGGCTGGCGGCCGATCTCGGTGAAGATCCAGCCGGCCGAGATGCCCACGAGCGGGAAGAGCACGATGACCGCACTGGAGAACGCGAAGAACCGGCTCCGGGGGACCCGCCCGCCCCGCAGGGCGAACAGCGCCCACAGCGCGTAGAGCGCGGCCAGCATGCCCAGGCCGATCATCAGGCGGAAGCCCCAGTAGGTGATCGGGACGTAGGGGGTGAAGTTGGTCTCCGCGGCGTACTGCGGGTACTTCTGGGCGTACTCGGCCTGCAGGTCGTTGATGCCCTGCACGGTGCTGTCCGGCCCGTCCCATGTCCCGGTCGCCAGCCACGACAGCAGTCCAGGAATCTCGATGATGTTCGTCGCCTGGTCACCGGACAGGTCGCCGACGCTGAGCACGCTGAACGGCGCGTTCTCCTGCGTGGTGTAGAGCGCCTCGGCCGCCGCCACCTTCATCGGCTGCTGCTGGACCATGATCTTCATGTCCATGTCGCCGCTGATCGAGACCAGCACCGCGGAGATGAGCACGACCCACGCACCGGTCTTGGCGGACGCACGGAACACGTCGACCTGACGGTTCTTGAACATCATCCAGGCCGACACGCCGGCGACACCGGCACCCGACACGAGGAACGACGCGGCGAGGGTGTGGAAGAACGCGATCATCGCGGTGTTCTGGAACAGGACCTCGCCGATGTTGTTCAGCACCGCGCGACCGGTCTCCGGGTCGACCTCAAAGCCGACCGGGTGCTGCATGAACGCGTTCGCGGCGAGGATGAAGTAGGCCGACACCATCGACCCGAATGCCGCGAGGTAGATCATCGACAGGTGCAGGCGCTTCGGCAGCTTGTCCCAGCCGAAGATCCACAGCCCGAGGAACGTGGACTCGAGGAAGAACGCGAGCAGCGCCTCCATCGCGAGCGGAGCTCCGAAGACGTCACCGACGAATCGCGAGTACTGCGACCAGTTCATGCCGAACTGGAACTCCTGCACGATGCCCGTCACCACGCCCATCGCGAAGTTGATCAGGAACAGCTTGCCGAAGAACTTGGTGAGCTTCAGGTACTTCACGTTGCCGGTGCGGTACCACGCCGTCTGGAAGCCCACGACCAACCACACGGTGCCGAGCGTGAGAGGCACGAAGAGGAAGTGGTACACGGTCGTGATGGCGAACTGCCACTGGGAGAGGCTGAGCGCAGACATCCTGCTGTCCCTTCGGTCGCCGCAAGGCGTTCATCGCGCGCCGGGCGGGCCCGGTGCTCTACAGGGGGAATCCTCGTCCGCCCGGACGCCGGATCGACGAGCGTGAGTCCGTGATTGCCGGGACTTTGGTCCTGACTTCGGGGCGGTTTCCGCGCTCCGGAACGGTCCTGCACCATTGGGGTATGACGTCGACGGCCACGGCCTCCTCCGGCGCGTCCGTCGCTCCCGGGGAGCAGTCCTCTCGCCGCCCCGACATCCAGGGCCTGCGCGCGGTCGCCGTGCTCCTGGTCGTCGCGTTCCACGCCGAGCTGCCGGTTCCGGGCGGCTTCGCCGGCGTCGACGTCTTCTTCGTGATCTCCGGCTTCGTCATCACGGCCATGCTGATGCGCGAGTGGACCGCCCACGCCCGCGTCCGGTTCGGCACCTTCTACCTGCGCCGCTTCCTGCGGCTGACGCCCGCCCTGGCCCTGACCGTCACCGTCGTCGCCATCGCGTCGTTCCTGCTCCAGAACCCCTACGGCGCCCAGCAGACCGCCGCGCGGACCGGGATCGGGGCGATGCTGCTGTCCGCGAACTACGTCCTCGCGGCGGCGACGGGCGACTACTTCGCGCAGAGCGCGACCAGCAACCCGCTCCTGAACACGTGGTCCTTGTCGGTGGAGGAGCAGTTCTACCTGGTGTTCCCGGCCCTGCTCGTGCTCGGCTGGCTCGGTGCCCGCCGAGCGGCGCGACGGTC
>JAKOQD010000211.1 GCA_029778515.1 Actinomycetes bacterium | reverse complement strand
GAAGCTCTTCGAGGACCGGATCATCTTCCTCGGCACCCCGATCAGTGACGACATCGCCAACGCGGTGATGGCCCAGTTGCTCTGCCTGCAGTCGATGGACCCGGAGCGTCCGATCAGCATCTACCTGAACTCGCCGGGCGGCTCGTTCACGGCGCTGACCGCGATCTACGACACGATGCGCTACATCAAGCCCGACGTGCAGACCATCTGCCTGGGCCAGGCCGCGTCCGCCGCAGCCGTGCTGCTGGCCGCCGGCACCAAGGGACGGCGGCTGGCGCTGCCCAACAGCCGCATCCTGATCCACCAGCCGGCCACCGAAGGTGGCTACGGTCAGTCCTCCGACCTGGAGATCCAGGCCAGGGAGATTCTGCGCATCCGTTCGCTGATGGAGTCGATGCTCGCCGAGAGCACCGGCCAGGACGTGGCGAAGATCAGCCGCGACATTGAGCGCGACAAGTACCTCACCGCCCAGGAGGCGGTCGAGTACGGCATCGTCGACGACATCCTGACCTCTTTGAAGGACGCTCCCCGCTGACCAGCGTCCGGCTCTTCCCCTCGGAAGGGGAGGAGCCGGGTTACGGTCGGCGCAACCACTCAACGGAAGGCGCGACGTGGCACGAATCGGCGAGACGTCGGACCTGCTGAAGTGTTCGTTCTGCGGAAAGAGCCAGAAGCAGGTCAAGAAGCTCATCGCAGGACCGGGTGTGTACATCTGCGACGAGTGCATCGACCTGTGCAACGAGATCATCGAGGAGGAGTTCGCCGAGACCAGCGACTCCGGACTGATCGAGGAACTGCCCAAGCCACGCGAGATCTGCTCCTTTCTCGACTCCTATGTGATCGGGCAGGAGACCGCAAAGAAAGCCTTGTCAGTCGCGGTCTACAACCACTACAAGCGGGTCCAGGCCCAGAGCGCGGGCCCGGGTCGTCGGGTCGCCGATGACGAACTCGTCGAACTCGGCAAGTCGAACATCCTGTTGATCGGCCCCACCGGCTGCGGCAAGACCTACCTCGCGCAGACCATGGCGCGAATGCTGAACGTCCCGTTCGCGATGGCGGACGCGACCGCGCTCACCGAGGCCGGCTACGTCGGTGAGGATGTCGAGAACATCCTGCTGAAGCTGATCCAGGCCGCCGACTACGACGTGAAGAAGGCCGAGACCGGCATCATCTACATCGACGAGATCGACAAGGTGGCGCGCAAGAGCGAGAACCCGTCGATCACCCGTGATGTCTCCGGCGAGGGCGTGCAGCAGGCGCTGCTGAAGATCCTGGAGGGCACCACTGCTTCGGTGCCGCCGCAGGGTGGCCGAAAGCACCCGCACCAGGAGTTCATCCAGATCGACACCACGAATATCCTGTTCATAGTCGGCGGCGCGTTCGCCGGCCTGGAGGAGATCATCAACGCGCGGGTCGGGAAGCGTCCGCTCGGCTTCAACAATGACGCCGCGGTGCGCCGGCCGACCTCATTGAACCCGTTCGCCGAGGTTCGCCCTGAGGACCTGCACAAATTCGGGCTGATTCCCGAGTTCATCGGACGCCTCCCGATGATTTCCACCGTCGAGCAGTTGGACGGAACCGCGCTCGAGCGGATCCTGATCGAGCCGAAGAACGCCCTGATCAAGCAGTTCCGCAAGCTCTTCGAGCTGGACGGGGTCGACCTGGAGTTCACCCCGGACGCGATCCGCGCCATCGCCGAGATGGCCCTGCGCCGCGGCATCGGCGCCCGCGGGCTGCGTTCGATCCTCGAGGAGATCCTGCTCAACGTGATGTACCACGTGCCCAGCGACGACGACGTGGCGCAGGTGCTGGTGGAGCGCGAGGTGATCACCGGTGGCGCGGCTCCGCAGATGATCCCGCGCGCCAAGCTGGCCCGCGCCGAGCGGCGCGAAAAGAGCGCCTGAGGGATCCCACTTGGGGAATGTCCGAGCGAACAACGGTCAAGGGCTCTCCCGGACGGCTGGGTTGTGCCATTGTGGACCAGTCGATTCCCGCTACTCGCTTAGGAGACCGCAATGGCCACCCGCCAAGTCAGCATCGCCTCGTCCGTTGGCCTGCACGCCCGTCCGGCGTCCCTGTTCGTGCAAGCGGTCACCGCGTCCGGGTTGCCAGTGAAGATCGCGAAGGAGGGCGGCTCGCCGGTCGACGCGAAGAGCATCTTGATGGTGATGGCGCTCGGCGCCAAGTGCGGCGAAACCGTCACGCTCACCGCTGAGGGCGACGGAGCGGACGCAGTCCTGGACTCCCTGGTCGAGCTGCTGTCCCGCGACCTCGACGCGGAGTAGGCCGATGAGCGACGCCCTGCACACCACCTTCCACGGCATTGGCGTCAGCGCGGGAACCGCGGTTGGCCCGCTGGTGGTGGTGACCCCGCCGCCGACGGCACCTGCCGATGAGGCCCCCACCACGGATGCACCTGCTGCCGTCGAGTTGGTCCGGGGCGTCCTGGCGGACGTCGCCGCCGGCCTTGAAGCGCGCGCGGCCACCGCGAGCGATCATGCCAAGCCGATCCTTGAGGCCGGCGCGATGATGGCGCGGGATCCGGGGCTGGCGATGGGCGTCGAGACCCAGTTGCAGGCCGGCAAGGGCCCGACGAACGCGATCACGGCTGCGGTCGAGGAGTACTGCGTGATGTTCGAGTCGCTCGGCGGCTACATGGCCGAGCGGGTCACCGATCTGCGGGACGTCCGCGATCGGGCGGTCGCGAGGCTGCTTGGCAAGCCCGAGCCCGGAGTGCCGACGCTGAGCGTCCCGAGCATTCTCGCCGCCCACGATCTGGCGCCTGCGGAGACCGCCACGCTCACGGCGGAAACCTGTCTGGGCATCGTCACCGAAGCGGGTGGACCGACCAGCCACACCGCGATCCTCGCCGCCCAGCTGGGCATTCCGGCGGTGGTGCAGGCGATCGGCATCATGGCGGTTCCGGCTGGCGTGACCGTGGCCATCGACGGCGGGGTGGGGGAGATCACGATCAACCCGACCGACGAGGAGACCGCGCTGCTGGAGGAGCGCAAGAAGCGGCGCGCGGCGGCGCTCGCCGGCGGTACCGGCAAAGGGGCGACGAAGGACGGTTACCCGGTAGCACTGCTAGCCAACATCGGCACCGCGGACGATGCCCGCAAGGCCGCTGAGCAGCCGGTGGAGGGAGTCGGCCTCTTCCGGACGGAGTTCCTCTTCCTCGACCGCGACACCATGCCGACTGTGGAAGAGCAGACAGCCACCTATACCGAAGTGTTCAAGGCCTTCGGTGATCGGCGAGTAGTCGTGCGCACCCTGGACGCTGGGGCGGACAAGCCGCTCAAGTTCGCCGATCTCGGCCCGGAGGAGAACCCGGCCCTCGGCCGCCGCGGGATTCGGCTGGGACGCATTCGCACGGACGTGCTCGACGCTCAGCTGGAGGCGCTGGCGGCTGCGTACAAGGCCACCGGCGCGGACGTCCGGGTGATGGCGCCGATGATCGCGACGCAGGCCGAGGCCATCTGGTTCGCCCAGCGCGTCCGCGCATTGGGGCTGCCGAAGGTCGGGGTGATGATCGAGGTGCCGGCGGCGGCGATCCGCAGCCGGGGCATCCTGTACAACGTCGACTTCGCGTCCATCGGCACCAACGATCTGCAGCAGTACACGATGGCTGCCGACCGGATGCAGGGCGAGTTGGCCGAGCTGCTGAACCCGTGGGAGCCGGCGTTGCTGGACGTGATCGCGGTCGCCTGCGACGGCGGCGCGGCGATGGGCAAGCCGAT
The DNA here is from genome assembly GCA_029778515.1 of Actinomycetes bacterium. Next base: position 3,758 of record JAKOQD010000211.1, on the reverse strand, counting down.
CGGGGTCTGCGGTGAGGCCGGCGGTGATCCGGCGCTCGCGCTGGTGCTGGCCGGACTCGGCGTCTCCAGCCTGTCGATGGCTCCGGGCAAGGTGCCGGCGGTGCGGACTTCGCTCGGCCTGCACACGCTCACCCAGTGCCAGCAGATGGCGGCGGCGGCCCGTGCCGCCGGAGATGCGACCGAGGCCAAGCAGGCCGTGCTGGAGATGGCCGACCCGGTGCTGCTCGACCTGCTCTGACTACGGTCCCTGAGCTTGACGAAGGGCCCTCGACCGGCGGTGTGCCAAGGGGCTTCAACTGTTCCGCCGATCACGCTGAGATCCCGGCCTGCGCCGGGATGACGTGAGCCGGGAGGGCCGTTGCGCCGGGATGACGGTGACTCCGGGAGGGCGGTTGCGCCGTGCTGGGGAAGCTCGTGGGCCGTTCCGCTACTTGGCGACGCCGCGCAGCGAGCCGGTGAGCTTGCCGGCGCTCGATCCGACCAGGCAGACGACCTCGCGGTCCTGCTGCGCCCAGGAGTCCTTGGTCGGGGCCAGCACGCGCATTTCGAACTTGGATTCCTTCGCGGCAATGCCGATGAACGGCTCGAACGCCTCGGTGCAGAGCTGGCCGCCCTGATTCTGAACACCGTTGTTGCCCGGGAACTCGTCACCGGTCAGCTCGGCGGTGGCGAAGGCCTCCCACGCATGCTCCTGGTCGCACGGCACCAGCGGCAGCCGGGTCGTCGAGTCGCTCTCCAACTTGGTCACGCAGTCGCCGACCTGGATCGAGAACGAGTCGACAGTCACCGGTGCGGTCACCTGGCCGGCGCTGTTCCGCGGTCCGTCCGCCGCGCAGCCGGTAAGCAGCGCGGCGGAGGCCAGCAGGACGCCTAGCCAGCGGTTCATGCAGGGGCGTCCTGCTTGAGTTCAATGGCCACGCTCAGCGGGCCATCGCTGAGCGTCCAATCGACCGTCCCGGTGAGCCGGCCGACCGCCCTCAGGTCGGTGACGGCCAGGCGCAGCCGATCCAGCACTTCCGCAGTGCCGCTGAACTCAGCACGCACCGCTTCGGTCTTCATGGAGACCTTGGCGTGCGACTTGGCCCCGCGGACGCCGATCAGCGCGGACGCGAGGTCGTCCAACAGCGCGGCGTCTCCACCGCTGGGAAGCTCGGACGCATCCGGCCACGCCGAGGTGTGCACCGAACCCGACTGCCACCACGACCAGACCTCTTCGGTGACGAACGGCAGGAACGGAGCGAACAGCCGCAGCAGCACGTTGAGCGCCTGCCGGAGCGCGGCCTGGGCGGAGGCACTCTCCGGTGCCGCCGCATAGGCGCGCTCCTTAACCAGCTCCAGGTAGTCATCGCAGAACTGCCAGAAGAACTTCTCGGCAGCCTCCAGCGCGGCGGAGTAGTCGTAGGCCTCGAAGCCGGCGGTGGCGGTCTTCACCACCCCGGCCAGCGTGGCCAGCATGGCCAGGTCGACCGGCTCGCTCACCAACGCATCAGCCGGGGCAGCTGGCAGGCCCAGGATGAACTTGGACGCGTTCAGGATCTTCATCGCCAGGCGACGGCCTACCTTCATCTGGGTCTCGTCGAACGGCGAATCCATGCCCGGCCGGGCCATGGCAGCGCGCCAGCGCACCGCGTCCGAACCGAAACGCTCCAGGATGTCGGTGGGCACCACCACATTGCCCTTCGACTTGCTCATCTTCTTGCGATCCGGGTCGACCACGAAGCCGGAGATCGCGGCCAGCCGCCAGGGCAGCACGCCGTGCTCGTGATGCGCGCGCACCACCCGAGAGAACAGCCAGGTGCGAATGATGTCGTGCGCCTGCGGGGCCATGTCCATCGGGAACGTCAGGTTCCACAGCTCCTCGTCCCGCTCCCAGCCGCAGGCCAGCTGCGGGGTGAGCGACGAGGTGGCCCAGGTGTCCATCACGTCCGGGTCGCCGATGAAACCGCCGGGCAGGCCGCGCTGGGCTTCGGCGTAGCCGGGCGGGCACTGGCTGGACGGGTCGACCGGCAGCGCGTCCTCGGCCGCAGTGATCGGGTGCGCATAGTCGGGCTCGCCGTCCGCGTCGAGGGCGTACCAGACCGGGAAGGGCACCCCGAAGAAGCGCTGCCGGCTGATCAGCCAGTCGCCGTTGAGGCCGTTGACCCAGTTGGCGTAGCGGTGCCGCATGTGGTCGGGCACCCAGGCGAGTTCCTCGCCGCGGGCCAGCAGCTCCTGCTTCAGCTCGTCGTCGCGGCCGCCGTTGGCGATGTACCACTGCCGGGTGGACACGATCTCCAGCGGCTTGTCGCCCTTCTCGTAGAAGTTGGCCATGCGCTGGGTGGGCTTCGGCTCGCCGTCCAGATCGCCGGACGCGCGCAGCATCGCAACCATCGCCTCGCGCGCGCTGAAGGTCGTCTTGCCGGCCAGCTCGGCGTAGGGCTCGGGGTTCGCCAGCCACTCCGGAGTCTCGGCGTGCAGGCGTCCGTCCCGGCCGATGACCGTGCGCGTGGGCAGGCGGAGCTCACGCCACCACTGCACGTCGGTGAGGTCGCCGAAGGTGCAGCACATCGCGATGCCGGCACCCTTGTCGGGCTCAGCCGCCGAGTGCGCCAGCACCGGGATCTCCACACCGAACACCGGCGACTTCACCGTGGTGCCGAAGAGGTGCTGGTAGCGGGCGTCGTCCGGGTGTGCGATCAGGGCGCAGACGGACGCGATCAGCTCGGGACGGGTGGTCTCAATGTGGATGCGTCCGCCGTCCGCGGCGTGGAATCCGACCCGGTAATAGTGGCCCGGGTAGTCGCGGGCCTCTAGTTCGGCCTGCGCGACCGCGGTCTGGAAGGTGATGTCCCACAGCGTCGGGGCCTCGGAAAGGTACGCCTCGCCACGGGCGAGGTTGCGCAGGAAGGCGCGCTGCGCGACCGTCTGCGCCTCATCGGAGATGGTGGCGTAGAGCGACTTCCAATCGACGCTGAGGCCCAGCGTCCGCCACAGGTTCTCGAAAGCCTGCTCGTCGATCGCGGTGAGCTGGTGGCAGAGCTCGACGAAGTTCCGCCGGCTGATCGGCACCTGCCGCTTCGGGTCCGGCTTCTCCGGCGGGGTGTAGTCGGGCACGTACGGCAGCGACGGGTCGCAGCGCACCCCGTAGAAGTTCTGCACCCGACGCTCGGTGGGCAGGCCGTTGTCGTCCCAACCCATCGGGTAGAAGACGTGCTTGCCGCGCATCCGCTGGTAGCGCGCGATCAGATCGGTATGGGTGTAGCTGAACACGTGGCCCACGTGCAGCGAGCCGGAGACGGTCGGCGGCGGGGTGTCGATGCTGAAGACCTGCGCGCGCGACTCGGGCCGCACGAACGCGAAGGTGTCCTGCTCGCGCCAGCGCTCGGACCACTTGGCTTCCAGGCCCTCCAGCACCGGACGCTCCGGTACCGTGCCGCCGGCCGAGGGAGTGGCGGGCACGTTGCTGGTCTCGGGCTGCACAGTCATGGAGAGCATCTTATTGAGCGGGTCAGACACTCACCCAATCGCCAAGATGGGCGAGATTGTTGCGTGGTGACTTGACGAGCCCGACCAGCTACCGCGGCGATCAGGCTCGCAGGGTCAGGCGTTCTTCTTGATCAGGTCGCCCAGCGTGGTCGGGTCGACACCGGAGAAGTCGGACAGGGGAATGTCCTTGCCGTTCACGTGGAAGCTGGGCGTGCCGGTGATGCCGTCCTTGGACGCCAGGTCGTTCATGCCCTGCACGAAGGCCTTCGTGGACTGCTCGTCGTAGCATGCCT
>JAKOQD010000034.1 GCA_029778515.1 Actinomycetes bacterium | reverse complement strand
GTCGTTGGTAACCGCAAGGGCCTGCCGCCGGCCGAGCCCACCCCGGAACTGCCTTCGGCGGAGCGCGAGGAGTTCGGCGAACCGGTTGAACCGGCGCCAGCGGAAGTGATTCCGGCTGCTCCGGCCGAGCCCTCGGCGCCGGTGCTCGAGACGCCCGAACCGCCGGCTTCCCGGATGTCCCGGCTGCGGCGCAAGCTGTCGGCCAGCAACAATCCCTTCGCCCGCGGCCTGCTTGGTCTGCTCGCGGTCGACAAGTTGGACGCGGACGCGTGGGACGACTTGGAGGCCACGCTGATCACGTCCGATCTCGGCGCGGGCCCGACCGATGAGTTGATCACCGCCTTGCGCCGCGAGTTGTCACTCGACGCAGTGTCCGACCCCGACAAGGCCAAGCAGGTGCTGCGTACCGAACTGCTGAAGCTGGTCGCCACCACCGCTGATCGAAGCCTCAACGTGACTGGCGCGGACGGCCTGCCCGGTGTGGTGCTGGTGGTCGGCGTCAACGGCACCGGCAAGACGACCACGATCGGCAAGCTTTCCCGCGTGCTGGTGGCCGAGGGACATTCGGTGGTGCTGGCCGCGGCCGACACCTTCCGGGCGGCCGCGGCCGACCAGCTGCAGACCTGGGGAAGCCGGGTGGGCGTCCCGGTTGTGCGCGGTCCGGAGGGCGGCGACCCGGCGTCCGTGGCTTTTGACGCGGTCGACCAGGGCATCGCGAGTGGCGCGGACGTGGTGGTGGTCGACACCGCTGGCCGGCTGCACACCAAGACCGGCCTGATGGACGAGCTCGGCAAGATCAAGCGGGTGATCGAGCGCAAGGCTCCGGTGACCGAGGTGCTGCTGGTGATCGACGCCACCACCGGGCAGAACGGGCTCGCCCAGGCGCGGGTGTTCGCCGAGGTGGTGGACGTCACCGGCATCGTGCTTTCGAAGCTGGACGGCTCGGCCAAGGGCGGCATCGTGGTTCCGGTCCAGCGGGAGCTGGGCGTGCCGGTGAAGCTGATCGGGCTCGGCGAGGGCGCCGACGACTTGGCTCCGTTCGAGGCCGAAGGCTTCGTCGACGCGCTGCTGGCGCAGTGACGACCATCCGTCCGGCCCGACCGGAAGACCTGCCCGCGCTGCTGGAGATCTACAACGACTCGGTGGTGCGCGACACCGCGAGCTGGGATTTGTTGCCCTGGAGCCCGGTGCAGCACGCCGAGTGGTATGCGACCAAGGTCGAGCACGGCTGGCCGGTGCTGGTCGCCGAAGTGGACGGCGAAGTCGCCGGCTACGCGACCTACGGGCAGTTCCGGCCGAAAGCTGGTTTCACCCTGAGCATGGAGCACAGCGTGTACCTGCGTCCGGCGTTCCAGGGACGGGGTCTGGGTCGTGCGCTGATGACGGCGATCATCGCGGCAGCGCGCGAGAACGGCGTTCACGTCCTGATCGGCGGCCTGAGCGCCGACAACGACGCTTCATTCGCCTTGCACCGCTCGCTCGGCTTCGTCGAGGTCGGGCGGCTCCCCGAGGTGGGCCGCAAGTTCGACCGCTGGCTCGACCTGGTGTTCGTGCAGCTAACCCTCTGAACCCATCCGTCCCCATCCGTTCACCTCAACCGGCAGCAAGGTGGACGGTTTGCTGGCGTCTCGGCGAGAAACGGTCCACCTTGCTGCGGGTGGGTGATGGGGACGCTTCTCCGAGGCCGATGACGCTACCGGTAGGATGTCGGAGTTCCCGACACGCGTGAGGTACCACCTTGTTCGACACCCTGTCCGATCGGCTTTCAGCTGCGTTCCGCAATCTGCGCGGCAAGACGCGGCTGTCCGATGCCGACATCGACGCGACCGCGCGCGAGATCCGGCTCGCCCTGCTCGAGGCGGACGTCAACCTGGGCGTGGTCAAGGACTTCATCGCAGCAGTCAAGGAGCGCGCTCACGGCGCCGAGATTCATGCCGCGTTGAACCCGGCGCAGCAGATCGTCAAGATCGTCAACGAGGAGCTGATCGCGATCCTCGGCGGCGAGGCTCGGCCGCTGCGCTTCGCCAAGCGTCCGCCGACGGTGATCATGCTGGCGGGCCTGCAGGGCTCCGGCAAGACCACGCTGGCCGGAAAGCTCGGCAAGTGGCTGAAGGACCAGGGCCATTCGCCGCTGCTGGTCGCGGCTGACCTGCAGCGTCCGAACGCGGTGAACCAGCTGCAGGTGGTCGGCGAGCGGGCCGGAGTTCATGTCTTCGCGCCCGAGCCCGGCAACGGCATCGGTGACCCGGTAGGGGTGGCGCGCACCTCGATCCTGCACGCGATGAGCAAGCTCTACGACGTCGTGATCGTCGACACCGCCGGCCGGCTGGGTGTGGACGCCGAACTGATGCAGCAGGCTGCCGACATCCGGGACGCGGTCAACCCGACCGAGATCCTGTTCGTCGTCGACGCCATGATCGGCCAGGACGCGGTCAACACCGCCCGGGCGTTCGCCGACGGGGTCGGCTTCGACGGGGTCGTGCTCTCCAAGCTCGACGGCGACGCTCGCGGTGGCGCGGCGCTGTCGATCGCCCGGGTGACCGGCAAGCCGATCATGTTCGCGTCCAACGGCGAGGGCCTGGGCGACTTCGACGCCTTCCACCCCGACCGGATGGCCAGCCGAATCCTCGGCATGGGCGACCTGCTCAGCCTGATCGAACAGGCCGAGAAGACCTTCGACGCAGAGGAGTCCGCGAAGGCCGCGCAGAAGCTCCTGCAGGGTAAGGGCGGCGAGTTCGGCCTGGACGACTTCCTGTCGCAAATGCAGGCAGTGCGGCGGATGGGTCCGCTGTCGAAGATCCTGGGCATGATGCCCGGGATGGGCCAGATGAAGGACCAGATCAACAACATCGACGAGCGTGAGATCGACCGCCTGGAGGCGATCATCTACTCGATGACCCCGGCTGAGCGGGCCAACCCGAAGCTGCTGGACGGTTCCCGCCGCGCGCGGATCGCAACCGGCTCGGGCACCAAGGTCTCGGACGTGAATTCCCTGGTCAACCGCTTCTTCGAGGCCCGCAAGATGATGCAGAGCCTGGGTGGCGCGATGACCGGAATGGGCGGACGCCGGCCCGCGGCCAAGCAGCAGCCCAAGAAGAAGAAGGGCAACCACAAGGTTTCCGGCAACCCGGCCAAGCGGACGGGTGGTGGCGCTGCGGCTCTGCCCCCAGCAGCGTCGGCGCCCACGTCCGCGTTCGGCCTGCCCACGCAGCCGACCGAGGCCGACCTGGCGAAGGCGGTCGGCGACTTCCAGCTTCCGGCCGAACTGCAGCAACTCTTCAATCCGAAGAACGCCGGCCCCCGCTGACGTTCGCAGTCGCGGCTGGTCGCGTCCATACTTCACCGGTCGGCTTCACGCGCCTGATCTGACTCGGCCCCCGCTTCGGCTTGGTCGAGCTAGACGACGAGCGGTCAGCCGATGGTGGCGTTGGCGTCTTGACCTAGGGATGCACCAGAGGCCGAAAGACAGTCGAGACCACCCGTGGCCGCCGACATGTCGTGATCTCGTAGTCGGATCTGCGCGCTGGCCCGATTCTCCGGTGTCTGGCTGAGCTGGCTGCGACTTTGCGACACCTGTGCCGCCGCGCTCTCGGTTGACGAGCCCGCGACCGCAATAATGACTCGATGAGCCACCACCACGCGCCGCCGGGATTGGGAGAGCCGGAGTTCTTCGCACACGATCACGGTGGCCGCGAGTCCCCGTCGACTCGCCCCGGATACCCGCTGCACCTACAGGGGGTACTGCTCCCCGAAGGCGAGCCGCGCGACCTGTGGGTGGCCGATGGTCTGATCCGCACCGAACCGGTGCCCGATGCGGTGACGGTCTGCCAGGGCGCCTGGATCCTGCCTGGACTGGTCGACGCGCATTGTCACATCGGTCTCGGCGCGAACGGCGCGGTCCCGGACGAGGTGGCCGAGGCGCAGGCGCTCACCGATCGGGACGCCGGCACTCTTCTGATCCGCGACGCGGGTTCGCCGATCGACACCCACTGGATCGACGAGCGCGAAGACCTGCCCCGGATCATCCGGGCCGGCCGGCACATCGCCCGTCCCAAGCGGTACATCCGCAACTACGCCGCGGAAGTAGAGCCCGAGGAGCTGATCGCCGAGGTGGCGCGGCAGGCCGTCCGCGGTGATGGCTGGGTGAAGCTGGTCGGCGACTGGATCGACCGCGACCGCGGTGATCTCGCGCCATTGTGGCCGGCGGAGGTGGCCGCCGCTGCGATCGAACGCGCGCATCAGTTGGGCGCACGGGTCACCGCCCACTGCTTCGGCGAGGAGTCGGTGCAGCAACTGGTGCGCGCCGGCATCGATGGCATTGAGCACGGCACCGGCCTGGACGCGGCCACCATCGAGTTGATGGCCGAACGCCGGGTAGCGCTGGTGCCGACGCTGGTCAATCTGGAGAACTTCCCTGCCTTCGCTGATGCCGGCGAGGCGAAGTTCCCGGCCTACGCGGCCCACATGCGGACGCTGCACGCGCGCCGTTTCGAGACCATCGGCGCGGCGATCGAGGCTGGCGTCCCGGTGTTCGCTGGGACGGACGCCGGGGGCAGCATCAGCCACGGCCTGGTCGGAACCGAGATCGGCATGCTGGCCAAGCTTGGCGGCGCGGAGTTCGCGCTGGGTGCCGCGTCCTGGCGTGCCCGGGAATGGTTGGGCGCCCCGCCGGTGGTCGACGGCGCCTGGGCCGACCTGGTGGTTTACGCAGCCGACCCACGACTCGATCCTGGGGCCACCAGGCACCCCAGCCTGGTGATTCTCCGCGGACGTGTTGTCGCGTCCGCACACTGAGCGGCCGAACACACCCGCAACTCGCGTTTGCCACCGAATTGGGCGCTTGCCACCGAAATTTCGGCAGCGAACGCCGACTTCGGTAGCAAACGCGAGTTGACGTGGGGCGCGATGCGAGTTGAGGCGGGGCGGGATCGGACGCGGGTAGGCGCCGGGGCTCAGCTGCCGCGGGACAGCGCCCACCAGATCATCACCAGGTTGAGCCCGATGATCAGGGTGACGATCAGCCAGTTGAGCGCCCGCTGCCACGCACGGTCTACGAACTCGCCCATCAGCCGGCGGTCTCCGGTCACCAAGGCCAACGGGGCGGCCGCCAGGGCCACGCCGAAGCTGAGCACGATCTGACTCCAGATCAACACCGAAGTGGGGGAGACGCCGGTCAGCAGCAGTAGCACCGCCGGTCCGATGGTGATGGCCCGGCGCAGGGTCGGTTCCACCTGCCACACGTGCATGTCCTTCAGGATCCGCGCCCCCGCATGCGTGCCGACCACTGCCGAGCCGATGCCGGACGCGAGCAGGCCGATCGCGAACACAGCCGCCGGCCACGGGCCAAGGTCGGTGCCGAGCGTCACGTGTATGGCCTCGATCGGGTCGCCGACCACGCCCGCCAGCGCCACCGCGCCCAGCAGCAGCATCGAGATGTTCACCGAGCCGGACAGCACCAGCGCGAGGCCCACGTCCAGCTTCTGTGCTCGCAGCAATCGGCGCAGCGGACGGTCCAGGTGTCCGTCCGGACGGTGCCGATCGATCGCCAGCGCCGAGTGCAGGTAGATGGCGTGCGGCATCACGGTCGCGCCGAGCATCGCCGCGATCAGCGGCCACGCGTCGCGGTCGGGCACGGAGGGCCACAGCCCGGCCAGGGTCGCGTCCCAAGAAGGTGCCTTGAAGAACAGCGCGCCGACGAAGCCGAGCGCGACCACTGCGAGCAGTGCGCCAACACCGGCCTCGAACACGCCCTCGCCGCGCGAGCGCAGCACCCACAGCAGCACCATCGCCACGACGCCGACGACGATGCTGCCCGCCCACAGCGGCAGCCCGAACAGCAGGTACAGGCCGAGCGCACCGCCGACCACTTCGGCCAGGTCGGTCGCGATCGCGATGACGAATGCCTGCAGCCCGTAGCCGACCGTCAGCGGACGCTGATACCGATGGCCGGCGAAACGATCGGCCATGGCCTGGGGCAGGGTGGCGCCGGTGACCAGGCCCAGCTTCGCCGACTGGTACTGGATCACCATTGCCATCAGCGACGCCACCGCCAGCACCCACACCAGCGCATAGCCGTAGTCGGCACCCGCGCTCAGATTGGCGGCAACATTGCCCGGATCGACGTAGGCGACGCTGGCAACGAAAGCGGGCCCGAGCATGCCCAGCAGACCCAATCGCGCCTTGTCGCGGGGCCGATCTGCCGAGTCGGGGCGGAACATGATGGGGGCAGGCTAGCCGGTTGGCCCGGTGAGGACACGTTCTGGCACACTAGTAGGCGCATCTGGCTCGGTCGGCGCCCTCTAACTCCGGCTGATCCGGATCCAGCCGAGCTTCGCCGTCCGTAGCCCCACTACGAATAGCGGAGTTCACCCGTCCGGGCCGGTGGTGTCACCGTCCCAAGTTCTGCACAGGAGAACCCACACTCGTGGCTGTCAAGATTCGTCTCAAGCGGCTCGGCAAGATCCGCTCCCCGCACTACCGCATCGTCGTCATGGATGCCCGCGCCAAGCGGGACGGCCGGGCGATCGAGGAGATCGGCCTCTACCACCCGAAGAACGACCCGTCGGTGATCAGGATCGACTCCGAGCGCGCGCAGTACTGGCTCGGTGTCGGCGCACAGCCGACCGAGGCCGTCGTCGCCCTGCTCAAGCGCACCGGTGACTGGCAGAAGTTCAGCGGTGACACCAGCCCGTCCGGTGTCACCCCGCAGCCCGAGCCGAAGGACAAGGTCGCGCTGTTCAACGCCGCACTTGCCGAGGCCGACAGCGAGCCGGCCACCGCCGCGATCTCGAAGTCGAAGAAGAAGGCTGCCGAGGCTGATGCCGAAGCCCCGGCCGAGGCCGAAGAGGCCTGAGCATGCTGGCCGAAGCGCTCGAGCACCTAGTGCGGGGACTGGTCCCCAATCCGGACGATGTCCGGGTTCGCGAGTCGGATCGGGGCCGGACGCGCACACTTGAGGTGCGGGTCCATCCCGAGGACATCGGCAAGGTCATCGGACGCCAGGGACGCACCGCCGGTGCCCTGCGCACGGTGATCGCCGCACTGGCCGGACGCGAGCAGGTACGGGTCGACTTCGTCGACGTCGACCGCCGCCCTCGCCGGCGCAGTTGAGCCGTCGCATTGAGCCAAGCCAGGTTCCGCCCCACCGCATCAGTGGTGGGGCGGAACTGTTTGGCGCACAATCACGTCGTGGAGCCAGAATGACTGACCATTTGATCGTCGGGACGGTCGGCCGTGCCCACGGACTGCGCGGCCAGGTGACCGTCCGTCCGCGCACCGACAGCATCGACGAACGGTTCGCGTCCGGGGCGAAGGTCAGCGCCGGCGATCGGGAACTCACCGTGACCGGCCACGGGCTGCAGGGCGGGCGGCTGGTGGTGAGCTTCGCCGAGGTGCGCGACCGCACCGCAGCGGATGCCCTGCGCGGGGTCGATCTGTGGGTCCAGGGCACCCCGACCGACATCGATGACGACGAGTTCCACGACAGCACCCTCGTTGGCCTGCGGGCCTGCGACCCGGCCGGGGCCGAACTCGGTGAGGTGGTCGCGGTACTGCACAACCCCGCTCAGGACCTGCTGGTGATCCGTACGCCGCTTGGTGAGCGCCTGGTGCCGTTCGTCACCGAACTGGTGCCCGAGGTCGACCCGGCAGCCGGGCAGGTTGTGATCAATCCGATCCCCGGCCTGCTGAGCGATGTCGAGGTGCGCGATGCGGATTGATCTGGTCAGCATCTTCTGCGACTATTTCGCGCCCCTGCAGCTTTCGCTGGTCGGGAAGGCCATCAGCTCCGGCATCGTGACGCTGGGCGTCCACGATCTGCGCGACTGGACGCACGACCGGCACCGCACCGTCGACGACACCCCGTACGGCGGCGGGGCCGGCATGGTGATGAAGCCGGAGCCGTGGGGCGAGGCGCTGGACGAGCTGGTGCCCCCAGACGGACCGAAGCCGCTACTGGTGGTGCCCACTCCGTCCGGGGTGCCGTTCACCCAGGCGTTGGCCCACGAACTGGCCGGACGCGACTGGCTGCTGTTCGCCTGCGGGCGCTACGAGGGCATCGACGCCCGGGTGGTGGCGCACGCCACGTCCCGCATGGAGGTGCTCGAGGTCAGCCTCGGCGACTATGTGCTCAACGGCGGCGAGGTGGCTGCCCTTGCGATCACCGAAGCGGTGGTCCGGCTGCTGCCCGGTGTCCTCGGCAACCCGGAGTCGCTGGTGGAGGAGTCCCACGGCGACGATCTGGACGGCCTGCTGGAGTACCCGGTGTACACGAAACCCGCCAACTGGCGGGGTCTGGAAGTGCCCGCGGTGCTGCTTTCGGGGCACCATGGCCAGGTCTCCGAATGGCGGCTGGCGCAGTCGCGCGAACGCACCGCGCAACGCCGTCCGGACCTCCTGGAGGGGTCGAATTAGGCAACGCTAGGTTTGCCTAAAAGCGCTTTTTCGACTGTTCGTCCAGTGCGGGTCCAGATTGTGAGACCTGCCACACTCAAAACCCGCTGACAGCACGAAATGCGGCGGTTTTCTTACTAGGGTGGCGCCGTGGCAACAACAACATTGACTCCTCATCAGAGGGCTCTGCGATCCACGGTCACTCTCAAGGTAATCATGGCTGTGACCGGCCTGCTCCTGATCGCTTTCCTGCTGATGCACGCGTTCGGCAATTCCAAGATGTTCCTCGGCGAGGACTCCTTCAACCACTATGCAGAGTGGCTGAAGGGCCAGACCGAAGACGGTGGCATCCTTTACCCGCTGCTGCCCGCCGGCTGGTTCATCTGGATCTTCCGGGTGGTTCTGCTGGCCGCGGTTGTGCTGCACATCTACTCGGCTGTGACGCTGTGGAATCGCGCGCTGGCGGCCAACCCGTCCACCTACGCGGCGAAGCGCGACCTAGCCCGTACCTACTCTGCGCGCACCATGCGCTGGGGTGGCATCATCCTGGCCGGTCTGCTGATCTTCCACTTGGCGCAGTTCACGGTTCACGCCGCGCTTACCGGTGGTGAGTACGGCGCCGATTACGCCAGTTCGCCGTACAAGATGGTGATCGGCGAGTTCAGCCAGTGGTGGATGGTGCTGCTCTACGCGGTCTGGATGGTGGCGGTGTGCATGCACATCCGGCACGGCTTCTGGAGTGCGTTCGCGACGCTGGGCGCCAACACCAGCGCGAAGGCTCGCGCGGTGCTGAACGGCTGCGCCTGGGCCGTCGCCCTCATCCTCTACATCGGCTTCATGATCATGCCGGTGGCCGTTCTCTTCGGATGGATCAACTGATGACTACGACTACGAAAGCGCCCGCGGCCGCGCTGCCCGGCGCCGACTACTTCACCCTCGGCGCCAACATCGCCGACACGAAGGCCCCGGCCGGCCCGATCGAGGGCAAGTGGGCCAAGCGCAAGTTCGAGGCCAAGCTGGTCAACCCGTCCAACCGGCGCAAGCTGACCGTGATCATCGTCGGCACCGGCCTGGCCGGCGGTGCCGCGGCGGCGTCCCTGGGTGAGGCCGGCTACAACGTCCTCAACTTCTGCTACCAGGACAGCCCGCGGCGGGCGCACTCGATCGCCGCCCAGGGCGGCATCAACGCGGCCAAGAACTACCGCAACGACAACGACTCGACCTTCCGGCTGTTCTACGACACGGTGAAGGGCGGCGACGACCGCGCCCGGGAGACCAACGTCTACCGCCTGGCCGAGGTCAGCGCGAACATCATTGACCAGTGCGTCGCCCAGGGCGTCCCGTTTGCCCGCGAGTACGGCGGCCTGCTCGATAACCGCTCCTTCGGCGGCGTGCAGGTGCAGCGCACCTTCTACGCCCGCGGCCAGACCGGCCAGCAGCTGCTGATCGGTGCCTACCAGGCGCTGGAGCGCCAGGTCGCGGCCCAGACGGTGAAGATGTACACCCGCCACGAAATGCTCGACCTGATCGTCGTGGACGGACGTGCGCGCGGCATCGTGACCCGCGACATGGTCACCGGCGCGATCGAGAGCTGGACGGCCGACGCGGTCGTGCTGGCCACCGGTGGCTACGGCAACGTGTTCTTCCTTTCCACCAACGCGATGGGCTGCAATGTCACCGCCAACTGGCGGGCGCATCGCAAGGGTGCCTACTTCGGTAACCCCTGCTACACGCAGATCCACCCCACCTGCATCCCGGTGCACGGCGAGACCCAGTCGAAGCTGACCCTGATGTCGGAGTCGCTGCGCAACGACGGCCGGATCTGGGTACCGAAGCGCGCCGAGGATTGCGACAAGGATCCCCGCCAGATCGCCGAGGAAGACCGCGACTACTACCTGGAGCGGATCTACCCGGCGTTCGGCAACCTGGTGCCGCGCGACATCGCGTCCCGGCAGGCCAAGAACATGTGCGACGAAGGCCGCGGTGTCGGTCCGGCGGTCAAGGAGTTCGACCACGACGGCAACGAGGTGTTCACCCGGCGTGGTGTCTACCTGGACTTCGCGGACGCGATCGGCCGGCTCGGCAAGGACGGCGTGGCTGCCCGCTACGGCAACCTGTTCGATATGTACGCCCAGATCACCGGCGAGGACCCCTATGAGGTGCCGATGCGGATCTACCCGGCGGTGCACTACACCATGGGTGGCCTGTGGGTGGATTACGACCTGATGTCGTCGATCCCGGGCATGTACGTCACCGGTGAGGCCAACTTCTCCGACCACGGCGCGAACCGCCTCGGCGCGTCCGCTCTGATGCAGGGTCTGGCCGACGGCTATTTCGTGCTGCCGAACACCATCAACGACTACCTCGCCGGTGCGGCGTCCTTCGGCAAGGTCGACGACAGCCACCCGGCCGTGGTCGCGGCGGTCGCCGAGACTACGGAGCGGATCGAGCGCCTGCTCGCGGTCAAGGGCACCCGCACGGTCGACTCCTTCCACAAGGAGCTGGGCCACATCATGTGGGAGTACTGCGGCATGGAGCGCTCGGAGGAGGGCCTGAAGCTCGCGATCACGAAGATCGATGAGCTGCTGGAGGAGTTCTGGCGCGACGTCAAGGTGACCGGCGTCAACGAGGACTTCAACCAGACCCTCGAGCGGGCCGGGCGCCTGCTCGACTTCTTCGAGCTGGGCCGGTTGATGTGCGTGGACGCGTTGCATCGCCGCGAGTCCTGCGGCGGTCACTTCCGAGCTGAGAGCCAGACCGAGGACGGCGAGGCCCTGCGCCACGACGACGAGTTCCTCTACGTGGCGGCCTGGGAGTACGCCGGCACCGGGGCCAAACCCGTCCTGCACAAGGAACCACTGGTCTACGAGGCCATCGAGCTAAAGCAACGGAGTTACAAGTGAACATCACCTTGCGCGTATGGCGCCAAGCTAACGCCCAGACCGAAGGGCGGATGGTTACCTACCAGGTGCAGAACGTCTCTTCGGACATGTCGTTCTTGGAGATGCTCGACCTCCTCAACGAGGACCTCACCATCAAGGGTGAGGAGCCGGTGGCCTTCGACCACGACTGCCGTGAGGGCATTTGCGGCATGTGTGGCGTGGTGATCAACGGGACGGCCCACGGCCGCGGCGATTCGCCGGTGCCCACCACCACCTGCCAGCTGCACATGCGGTCGTTCTCGGACGGCGCCACGATCGACGTGGAGCCGTGGCGCGCCGGTCCCTTCCCGGTGATCAAGGACCTGGTCGTTGACCGCTCGGCCTTCGACCGGATCATCCAGGCCGGTGGCTTCATCTCGGCCAACACCGGTGCAGCCCCGGACGCGCACGCCGCGCCGGTTGGCAAGCTGAAGGCCGATCGCGCCTTCGACGCGGCCACCTGCATCGGCTGTGGCGCCTGTGTGGCGGCCTGCCCGAACTCCTCGGGCATGCTGTTCACGGCAGCCAAGATCACCCACCTGGCGATGCTCCCGCAGGGCCAGCCGGAGCGGTACAGCCGGATCAAGTCGATGATCGCGACCCACGATGCCGAAGGCTTCGGTGGTTGCACCAACATCGGCGAGTGCGCCGAGGTCTGCCCCAAGCAGATCCCGTTCGACACGATCAGCCAGCTCAACCGCGACCTGATCGCCTCGCTGTTCAAGAAGGACGGCAAGTAACAGCCACTCCAGCGGCGGCGTCACCCTCTGCGGTGGCGCCGCCGCTGGCGTTCTGGCGCGCTGGCCCTGCGCCGATTTCCGGCCGGACGGCCAGCTATGGCAGACTGGACGACTGTTGTGCCGTGGGCGCTCCTGCCACAGGGGGAAGGCGGCCACGACCATCCAAAAGCATCTAGACGAAGTGACCTGTGGCACTGGCGAGGAAATCATGAATCAGTTGGTTGAGCAGGTCGGCAAGGCAGCGCTCCGCGACGACGTGCCGGACTTCCGTCCCGGCGACAGCGTCAAGGTGCACGTCCGAGTCATTGAAGGCAACCGCTCCCGGATTCAGGTCTTCGCCGGCGCCGTCATCTCGCGCACCGGCTCGGGTATCGCCGAGTCCTTCACCGTCCGCAAGGTGAGCTTCGGCACCGGCGTAGAGCGCACCTTCCCGCTGCACAGCCCGATCATCGAGAAGATCGAGGTCGAACGTCGCGGCGACGTGCGTCGCGCCAAGCTGTACTACCTGCGCGGCCTGCGCGGCAAGGCAGCCAAGATCAAGGAGAAGCGCGACCGCTGAGTCGTCGGCGTCCTCTATCGCGCATCTGGGATACTGGAGTTCGAGAGGGGACCGCGATGAGCGCACCGACTTCAGCCGGCAATGGGCGCAAAGCCTGGTCGGTGATCGGCAGTTGGCTTCGCGAGATCGCCATCGTGGTGGTCGGCGCGCTGGTGGCTTCCACGTTGCTACGTCTGTTCGTCGTGCAGATGTTCGTGATCCCGTCCGGCTCCATGGAGAACACCCTGCTGGAGCACGACCGGGTGGCCGTGCAGAAGATCGTGGGCTTCGAGCGCGGCGATATCGTGGTGTTCCGCGACACCCAGAACTGGCTCATTCCGGTGCCGGTGAAGGACGACCCCGTTGTGAAGACGCTCGTGTTCCTCGGGCTGGCGCCCGATGAGAGCACTGGACACCTGATCAAGCGGGTCATCGGCGTGGCCGGAGACCATGTCGCCTGCTGCGACGCCAGGGGACGCGTCACCGTCAACGGCGTGGCGCTGAACGAGACTGAGTACCTGTACACGGATCCAGCCACTGGCAAGCAGGTCGATCCGTCCTCGGTGGCCTTCGATGTGGTGGTGCCGGCCGGTCGGGTGTTCATGATGGGCGACCATCGCAACGATTCGCAGGACTCCCGCTGTCATCTCGATGAGCAACTCGATTCCGATCCAGCGGGCAGCGCCGCGTTCATCCCGGTCGAGAACATCGTGGGTACCGGAGTGGCCGTGGTGTACCCGTTCGCACGGATGCACACGATCAGCCGTCCGCTCACCTTCGAGAGCATTCCTGCGGGACAGGATCCGCCGACGGAAGCCGTGATCACCGGCCCCAAGGTTCTCTGCTGAGGTCGAGTTGGCGGTCGTGGTACGCCGGGACGCCGGCATCTATGCCTACGAGGCAACCCTTTCCCGAGCGGGTTTCGGGCTGATCGCCGGCGCCGATGAGGCCGGACGGGGCGCCTGTGCCGGTCCACTGGTTGCCGGAGCCGTGATCCTGCGTCTGGGGGCCGCGGGCGAGATTCCCGGACTGGCCGATTCGAAACTGCTCAGCGCGGCCCAGCGCGAGCGGGTGTATGCCGAAGTCACTGCGCGCGCACTGAGTTGGTCGGTGGTCTGTGTCGAGGCCGACGAATGCGACCTGCTCGGCATGCATCACGCCAACCTCACCGCGCTGCGCCGGGCGTTGCTGCGGCTCGAGCCGACGCCGGCGTTCGCGCTCACCGACGGGTTCGGCGTGGACGGGCTGGGCGTGCCGAACCTGGCCATCTGGAAGGGTGACCGGGTGGCGGCGTGCATCGCAGCGGCGTCCGTGGTGGCGAAAGTGACCCGCGACCGGATCATGACCCAGTGGCACGAGTCGCTGCCGCATTACGCATTCGACGTTCACAAGGGATATTGCACGGATCTGCATCAGGAGCGGCTCGACCAGCACGGCCCGAGCCCGATCCACCGCTGGTGTTTCGAGAATGTGCGCAGGACAGCGTCGGCGTCCGCTTGCGAGACCTCGGGCGATGGCAGCGCGCCGGACGCGGCGGTCGTCCGGGAAGCCACAACCACGGCGGCTCCACTCCTCGATATAGAGTGAATCCGACATGAGCACCGAAGACCTTGAGCAGTACGAATCCGAACTCGAACTGCAGTTGTACAAGGAGTACAAGGACGTCGTGGGGATCTTCACCTACGCCGTGGAGACCGAGCGACGGTTCTATCTGTGCAACGCGGTCGACCTGAAGGTGCGTACCGAGGGTGGAGATGTCTACTACGAGGTGTCCATGGGTGACGCCTGGGTCTGGGACATGTACCGCCCGGCCCGTTTCGTGAAGAGCGCCAAAGTGCTCACCTTCCGCGACGTGTCGATCGAAGAGATCGCGCACAGCGAGTTGAAGGTTCCCGACAACCTCTGAATGGGGCGAAGCTCGGTCGTCCCGGCGCCGGTTCCGTCATCACGCTCGGGCTCGGCCATCCCGCGAGGGCTCGTCCTGGCGAGGGTTCGGCCATCCCGCGAGGGCTCAGTCATCCCGGCGAAGGCCGGGATCTCCCGCGGCCAGAGTCGCCGCGCCCTGTGGATAACGCAATTGCTATCCACAACCCACTGATTCGTTGACAGATTTCCGGCGCACTTGCCGAAGGTGTAGCTGGAGGTGATCTGTGTGGGACGAGCCGAGGTGTGGCATGCGGGGGAGGATCTCGCGGCCGCGCACCTGCAGCGGCTGGGCTGGCAGGTGCTCGACCGCAACTGGACGTGTCCGGTCGGCGAACTCGACATCGTCGCGATCGAGCCGGGTCCGGAAGCCGTCGTGGTTTTCTGTGAGGTGAAGACGAGGCGTGGGCTGGGATTCGGCACACCGCTGGAGGCGATCACACCGGCGAAGGTGGCGAAGCTGCGTGAAGTGGCGCTGCACTGGCTACGTGCGCGGCCCGTGCCGGTGCCGCACATCCGCTTCGACGGTCTCGGCGTGCTGCTGCCAAGGGACGCGCAACCGGTGATCACGCACTGCCGGGGCATCGGGTCGTGAGACAGGCGAGAGCATGGTCGGTGGCGCTGGTGGGCATCGAGGGCCGAATGGTGGAGGTGGAAGCGGCCATCAGCAGTGGGCTGCCGCGCACGACCATGGTCGGCTTGCCTGACGCGGCGCTCTACGAGGCACGGGACCGCTGTCGTGCGGCGATGGCCGCAGTAGGGCCGGGTTGGCCGTCCGATCCGGTGACGATCAACCTTTCGCCTGCGACGCTGCCCAAGGCCGGTTCCCACTACGATCTGGCGATCGCGGCTGCCGTGGCCGCCGCCGGCCGTAGGTTCCACCCCGACGCGCTGGAGGGTTTGGTGCTGTTCGGCGAACTCGGTCTGGACGGCCGCATCCGGCGGGTCCGGGGGTTGTTGCCGGCGCTGCTGGCGGCGATCGGCCAGGGCTTCGGCAGGGCCGTGGTGCCGGCGACCCAGCTTCGTGAGGCTGCGCTTGTCGACGGCCTGGTCGCGTACGGGGCGAACCGACTCGACGACCTCTTCGACATCCTGGAAGGTGGCCCGGGCGCGGACATCACACCTGCCGAACCCACCGTAGATCCGGTGCCCACCGGGCGGGACCTAGCCGATGTGGCCGGCCAGGTCGAGGGCAAATGGGCGCTGGAGGTGGCCGCCGCCGGGCGGCACCACCTGTACTTCCACGGGCCGCCCGGGGTCGGGAAGACGCTGCTGGCCGAGCGGTTGCCCACGATCCTTCCCGACCTGGAGCTTTGGGAGGCGTTGGAGGTCTCCGCGGTGCACTCGCTTGCCGGTCTGGCCCTCGACGAAGGACTGGTCCGGCGGCCGCCCTACTCCGACCCACACCACTCCGCATCCATGGCGAGCCTGGTCGGCGGCGGGGCCCGGATCGCCATGCCGGGCGCGGTGTCCAGGGCGCACCGGGGCGTCCTCTTCCTGGATGAGGCCCCGGAGTTCTCGCCCCGGGTGATGGAGGCCCTTCGAGTGCCGCTCGAATCCGGACGCATCGTGCTTGGCCGGGCGGCCGCGACCGCCACCTATCCGGCCAGCTTCCAACTGGTGCTGGCGGCGAACCCCTGCCCCTGCGGCATGGCCGGCACGCCGGGCGGCGACTGTCGCTGTGCGCCGATGGCGGTGCGAAGATACGCAGCCAGGGTGTCCGGGCCGATCCTGGATCGGATCGACATCCACCAGCAGTTGCGGCCCGCCCGGGCGTCCTTTCTGGGAAACCAAGTGGTTGGCGAGAACAGCACGACCATCGCGGCGCGAGTGGCCGCGGCCCGGGAACGACAGCTCCATCGGTTGGCCGCCAGTGGATGGCGCAGCAACGGTGAAGTCCCGGGTCCAGCTCTGCGGAAGCGGCTGCCACTGCCAGACGGGGCAGAACTGCTGGACACCGCGGTCGCCCGGGGCCGGCTGTCGGCGCGAGGTGTTGACAAGGTACTTCGCCTCGCCTGGACGGTGGCCGACCTGCAGGGGAGCGCGAAGCCGAGTCGGGAGCATTTGCACACAGCCCTCGCGATGCGCCGGGGCGAGACGTTGGAGGCGAAGTGACGGACGAACGAACCGCGCGGATGTGCCTGGCCGCGGTGGTCGAGCCCGGGCACCCCACGATCGCGGAGGCCGTGCTCAGCTACGGGGCGGCTGCGGTGTGGGCGAGCCTCACCCGTCCTGGTGCCGATCTGCCGCTGAGCCGTCGGGCACGCGTCCTGGTGGTCGAGGACTTGCTCACCGCGACCAGAGCGCTCGGCATGCGGTTCGTGGTTCCCGGCGACGCGGAGTGGCCCGGCGGCACCGAGGATCTGCGCAGCTGTGAGCCGGTGAACCAGCTCACCGGTGAACCCCTGGGGCTCTGGTTGCGCGGCGCGGGTGACCTGGCCGAGTTGGCCGGCACCAGCGTCGCGATCGTCGGCTCGCGCGCGTCCACGCCGTACGGCGACACCGTGGCGGCCGATCTGGGAGCCGAGCTCTCGGAGGCGGGCCGGAGCGTCATCTCCGGCGGGGCCTACGGGGTGGACGCCGCCGCGCATCGCGGTTGCCTGGCAGGTCGCAGTCCGACGGTCGCAGTGCTCGCCGGCGGGCTGGATCAGGCGTATCCGGCCGGTCACCACCAGTTGTTCGAGCGCATCGCCGAGCGCGGCGTGCTGGTTTCCGAACTGGCGCCCGGCGAGCATCCGACCCGCGTCCGCTTTTTGGCACGAAACCGCCTGATCGCCGCGATGACACCCGGAACAGTGATGGTGGAGGCGGCGGCCAGGTCGGGCGCCCGCAACACGGTCACCTGGGCGAACGAACTCGGCCGGGTGGTGATGGCGGTTCCCGGGCCGGTAACCAGCGCAACATCGGTCACGCCGCACCGGCTGATCCGCGAAGCCGAGGCTGTGCTCATCACTCGGGCACCCGACGTGCTGGAGTTGCTGTCCCCGCTCGGACGGCCGAACCCGCGCATACCTGGAGGCCGAAGGGAGACCGACGACCTGTCCGCTGAGGAACTCCGCCTGTTCGAGTGCGTGCCCGGGCGGGGCTCGCTGCCGGCCGCCGAACTGGCCCTACGCGCGGACCTCTCACTGCCTCGCTGCCTGGCGCTCCTTGAGGAGCTCGCCGATCGCGGTTTCGTGGCGCAAAATCTCACCGGAGAGTGGCAATTGCCGCCACGCGCACGGAAGACTGGCTGAGTGCTGAATTGCATGCAACGTCGCGCTCCGCTCGAGCGTGTAGGGATCATGAAGAAGTTGGGATCGGCCCTGATAGCGGCGGCAATGCTCGCTCTGGTGGGCTGTTCTGCGGGGTCCGGGGCCGGTGCACGTGCTGAGGACGTGTCCTCCTATGCGGGCGAGGATGCCAGCGCAGGACCGCAGGCCATGCCGACAGGCACCGACTCGACGCTCACACCGCAAGTGGCACGCTCGGCCGAAGTGAGCCTGCGGGTCACCGATGTGATGGTCGCGGCGCAACGGCTGCGTGAACTGGCGAGCGCCGCCGGCGGGCAGGTCACTGCCGAGAGCCTCGTCCTGGACGCCAAGGACCAGAGCTACTCCGCCGTGGTCATCTCCGTCGATGCTGACAAGCTCGACAGCACGCTGACTGCGCTGGCCGAGGTGGGCACGGTCGAGTCGCGGGTGATCAACTCCGAGGACGTCACCACCCAGGTGGCGGATGTGAATGCTCGGGTCGCGGCACTGAACGCTTCCATCCAGCGGCTGCAGGAACTCTCGAAGAAGGCCGGCAGCGTCGAGGAACTGGTCCGGGTTGAGACCGAGCTGTCGAATCGGATCGCCGAGCGCGACTCGATGGTGGCCCAGCAGAAATGGCTGTCCGGACGGGTAGCCCAGTCGCAGATCTCAGTGCAGTTGATCACGCCCGAACAGGCGGGACCCCTGCAGACGACGGGGTTCATGGGCGGACTACTGGCGGGCTGGAACGCCTTGGTCGCGACCGGATTGACCTTGCTCACCGTGGTCGGCGCGCTGCTGCCGTTCGCCGCGGTCGCCCTGCTGATTGCGCTCCCGCTGCTGTTCTGGCGCCGCCGCGTCCGAGCCCGCAAACGCCAGTCGGTGCCGGATCCCCCGCCCACCGTCGACTGAGCTGACGCGCGGGCTCAATGAACTTCGAATAGGTGGACACGCGCTCAGATTCAGCGCGCGGGTAGCGTGCGCCGTGGCCCCAGCCCCTAGGGTTACCGGGTGCACAAGCTGACCGTCGCCCAAGGCACCGCGCTGAGCGCCGGCGCGGTCCTAGGCACCGGCATCATCTCCATGCCCGCGTTGGCAGCGGCTGTTGCCGGTCCGGCCTCCCTGATCGCGTGGCTCGCTCTGGTGTTGCTTTCGGCTCCGCTGGCCTGGACGTTCGCGGAACTGGGCGCACGCTTTCCCGACGGCGGCGGTGTCTCCAGCTACGTCCGCCGCGCCTTCGGCACCTGGGCAGCTGATGCCATCGGCTGGATCTTCTACTTCGCAGTTCCGATCGGCGCGCCGGTCGCCTGCTCCTTCGCTGCCGGCTATGTCGCGGACGTGCTCGGCGGGGGACAGGTGGCCCGGATCGGTACCTTTCTCGGCATCATCGGGATCGTTTTCTTGATGAACTGGCTGGGCCTGCACGTCTCCGGACGCATGCAGTTGGTCCTCGCGGGCGTCCTGGCACTGGTCCTGCTGACGACCGTCCTGGCCGCGCTGCCCCATGCTGACCCGGGCAACCTCACTCCGTTCGCCCCGGCGGGGCTAGGCGCGATCGGCTCGGCGGCCGCGCTCCTGGTGTGGGCTTTCGCGGGCTGGGAAGCCGTGTCGTCCCTGTCGCCGGAGTATGCCGATCCCCGACGTGACGTGCCGAGGGCCACGATGCTCGCGGTTGTGGTCGTGGGCGTGCTGTACCTGAGCGTCGCGGTGACCAGCGTGCTGGTGCTCGGACCGCAGCTGGCCGCCAGCCAGGCGCCGCTGGCCGATCTGCTGGCCACTGGGGTCGGCGGCCCGGTGCGTCCGATCATCGCGGTCGTCGCGGTACTGATGACCCTGGGTGCAGTCAACGCCTACATGGCTGGTGCCACCAAGCTGGGTTCGGCGCTCGCCGCAGAGGGTGCACTGCCGTACCGGATCTTCGGCACGGATCGGAAGGCGCTGATGTTCGTCGTGGGCGCCGCGGTCGTGTCTGAGTGGCTCCTCGCAGACCAGCACACCCTGATGCTGCTGGTGAGCGGTGGGCTGACCCTGGTCTATGTGGTGGGCACGGCGGCAGCGGTGAAGCTGCTGCCCGGACCCGGCGCGAAGGCTGTCGCCGCGTTCTCGCTGGCCTGCGTCTCGGTGCTGCTGGTGCTCACCGGGTGGCCGGCGCTGGCCGGTCTCGGAATCGCGATCGCCGCAGTTCTGCATCGTCTCTGGGCGGACCGGCGTAGGCGGCTTGCTAAGAGTTCCAAGTTTGGTTAATAATACTGAGCATGGCCCTGAGTCCGCGTGAGCGAGAGATCCTCGCATTGTTGCGCGCACACCCGTTGCTCGACGCGTCCGGTCTGGCCCAACGCCTCGGCACCACGAAGGGTGCGATCGCGGTGGCATTGTCGTCGCTGACCCAGAAGGGCGAGATCGTCGGTCGCGGCTACCTGCTGCGCAGCGATGCCTGGGCGGTCGTCGTCGGCGGTGCCGCCTGGGACATCAAGGCTCGCAGCAGCGCACCCGTCCGGGTGGGCACGTCGAATCCCGGCACGGTCAGCCAGACCCCCGGCGGGGTGGGCCGGAACATCGCCGAAGGCATCGCCAGGCTGGGTGGCCAAGTGCACCTAATCGCTGCGGTCGGCTCGGACGGCTCCGGACGCGACCTGCTCACCCGCACCGCAGAGGCCGGCGTCCATGTCGACCGGATGATCGATTCCACCCATCCGACCGCGAGCTACCTGGCTGCACTGGACGCCGACGGTGAGTTGGTGGTGGGCCTCTCCGACTTCGCGGCCACCGACGCGCTGACGGTCGCCGACCTGGCCAGGTCGCAGGACCTGATCGCCAACGCAGCGGTCCTCGTGGTCGACGGCAACATCCCGGCGCCGGTCGTGGAT
This sequence comes from Actinomycetes bacterium, assembly GCA_029778515.1. Next base: position 14,098 of record JAKOQD010000034.1, on the reverse strand, counting down.
TGGCTCCTCGCCGTGGCGGCCGGTTCTGGCGTCCGCGTTGTGCTTGAGCCGGTCAGCGTGGCGAAAGCCGGACGCATCGCCGGCCTGCTCAGCCCCGACCGACCGGTCTTCGCGATCACGCCCAATGTCGATGAGCTCGGTGCCCTGGTGGGCCGCCCGGTCGCCGACACCGAAGTAGCCATCGCCGAGGCCGCCGCCGACCTGCACTCCCGTGGCGTGAGCCACGTCTGGGTGACCAGGGGAGCGTCCGGCAGTCTGCTGGTGAGCGCGGACGCACCAGCGCCGCAGCGCCTGGATGCCCCGGCCAGCGAAGTGGTCGATGTCACCGGGGCCGGGGACGCGATGACTGCCGGTTTCGTCCACGGCCTGCTCATCGGCGAGAGCCCGCTCAGTTCTGCCCAGCTCGGCCAATTGGCCGCGGCCCTGACGGTGGCCAGCAGGTTCACCGTCCGCCCTGACCTGGGGGTGGCGCTCGCCGACCTCCACCGAACCCTCGAAGGAGTCCGATGAACCCGCTGCTCGCACTGACCGATGAGGTGCGCGAAGCCCTGGCGTCCGGTAAGCCGGTGGTCGCCCTGGAGTCGACCATCATCAGCCACGGCATGCCGTACCCGAAGAATGTCCAGACCGCCCGCGAAGTGGAACAGATCATCCGCGACGGCGGCGCGGTCCCGGCCACGATCGCGATCCTCCACGGCGTGCCGCGGATCGGGCTGTCCGACGCCGAGCTCGACCTGCTGGGGTCTGACGAGAACGTGCGCAAGGTGAGCATCCGCGACCTGCCCTACGTGGTGGCGCGCAAGGAGCACGGGGCGACCACGGTGGCCTCAACGATGCGCCTGGCCGCCCTCGCCGGCATCAAGGTGTTCGTCACCGGCGGCCTTGGTGGTGTCCATCGCGGCGCCGAGTCGAGCATGGACGTCTCCGCCGACCTCACCGAGTTGAGCCTCACCGATGTTGCCGTGGTCAGTGCCGGGGTGAAGTCGCTGTTGGACATCGGCCGCACCCTGGAGGTGCTGGAGACACTCGGCGTGCCGGTGATCTCGGTCGGCTCGGACGAGTTCCCGTCCTTCTATTCCCGCTCCAGTGGCTTCCGCTCGCCGCTGCGCCTGGATGCTGCGGCAGAGATCGCCGCGGCGATGCACGCCAAGTGGGACCTTGGGCTGGCTGGCGGCCTGGTCGTGGCCAACCCGATCCCGATCGAAGACGAGATTCCTGAGGCTGAGATCGGTGCCCTGATCGCCCGGGCCGTCGCCGAGGCTGACGAGCAGGGGATCACTGGTGCAGCGATCACGCCCTTCCTGCTCGGCCGAATCGTCGAGTTGTCGGACGGCGAGTCGCTGCGCGCGAACATCGCCCTGGTGAAGCACAACGCTCAGCTCGGCGCTGCGATCGCGGTCGCCTACGCCGGCTGAGTCCCCTCTCGACCAGTCAGTAGCTTCGCCCAGGCTTGAGGCCTTCCATCTGGGAGCCGGCCGCGCGAATCTTGAGTGGCTGGATAGGGCGGGGGACGGCTATGACGCAGGCGGACGCGCGGGAGCGGGCATCAGTTGATGTGCTGGCCGAGGTGGCAAACGACCTCGCCGGGGAATTCCGGCTGCAACCGCTGCTGGGACGCATCCTGCGGAGCGCGGTCGAACTGCTGGGTTGCCGCAGCGGCTCGTTGTGCCTGATCGACCAGGTCAGCCACACCTACCGCAAGGCGGGCTGGCCACGATCGCTCTCCGAATCGCGGACGCGCACGCGGCCGCCAGCCACGGAGAGGATCCGTTGCCCGCGCTCACCCAGGCCCAACAGGCCGCCCAGGAGACCATGAACGATGGCCGGCGTGCGGTATGGGGTCAAGAGCGAGCAGGGTGCGACGCTGGCGGAGGTCAGGGCGATCGGCGAGAAGGTCAACTCGGTGACCCGAACCATGGGCATCGCGCTCACCGCGTGTACGCCGCCCGCGAAGGGCAGTCCGCTGTTCGATCTCGGTGATGACGAGATGGCGGTCGGGGTGGGCATCCACGGTGAGCCCGGACGGCGTCGCGCCAAGCTGGTCAGCGCCGAAGAGATCGTGGACGAGTTGCTCGGGGCCGTCGTAACCGACCGGCCGCACGCCTCCGGCGACCGAGTGGCGCTGATGATCAACGGTCTGGGCGGTACCCCGATCAGTGAGCTCTACCTGCTGTTCGGCATCGCCGCGCAGAAGCTGGCCGACCAGGGCATCACGGTTGCACGCAGCTATGTCGGCGAATACTGCACCAGCCTGGAAATGGCCGGGGCATCGCTGACCCTGGTCAAGCTGGACGACGAGATCGCGACACTGCTCGAAGCCCCTGCGTCGATCGTGAACCGCATCTTCTGAGCCGGGAAACCGCTTCCGGGCTTGTCGACTCAACCAAAGCTGAGCCGACAAGCCCGACCAGCTGATGCCACTTGTCCGGGGACACTGACGCAAATTCGGCGTCACGAGCCGCTGCGTCGGGGTTGGTAGAATCGCTCGACAATGCCTCCCGACAAGCCACAGCACCGGATCCTGCCGGCCCTGCGACGCTGGGCCAACTGGACGCTGCTCGCGCTCGCGCTGATCTTCTGCGCGCTGGCGGCATGGATCCGCGTCCGCTTCGGTGAGGTGAGCTTCGACCAGATTGTCGCCAACCTGCCGATCGGCGCGGGAAAGGGCATCGGCAACAACTCGCTGGCCGTCGAGGTGGCGGTGTGGTGCCTCGGACTGCCAGTCGTGGTCGTGGTGCTGCTCGCGCTGGGGACGCGACGCTTCCGCTCGCGGCTGGGGGCCAAGCGGCGGGCAAAGCTGATCCCGGCGGTGTCGCTGGCGGTGGGCTTCACGGTGCTCCTCTCGGTGGCGGGTGTCCCGGAGTTCGCGATCGCGCAGTTGTCGGAGACCTCGATCGCCGCGCACTACGTCGAGCCGGCGGTGACCAGTGTCCCGGCCAAGCCGAGGAACCTGGTCACGATCTACCTCGAGTCAGGTGAGAACACCTACGGCGATGCGGCGCTAATGGGGGAGAACCTGCTGGCTGATCTCGATGCCGCCACCGGCGACGGCTGGGTGACCTACGAGGGCTTGAGCCAGTACCAGGGCGGCGGCTGGACGATGGCCGGCGTGGTCAGCACGCAGTGCGGCATCCCGCTGAAGAGCGAGCTCGCCAGCGGAAGTGTGGACCTGAACCGGCTGGGTGAGGAGATCGATTACTACCTGCCCGGGGCGACCTGTCTGGGCGACGTGCTCGCCGGGCAGGGGTACCGGAGCGTCTTCGTCGGCGGCGCAGACGACGACTTCGCCGGCAAGGGCGTCTACCTGGCCGACCACGGCTACACCGAGGTGCTGGGACTGGAGCACTGGAAGGGCACCGATTCCAGCGACTTCATCTCGGAAGAATGGGGGCTGGCGGATTCGCATACGTTGAAGCACGCCGCCGATGTGCTGGACGAACTGCATGCCGGCGGCCAGCCGTTCAACCTGACCGTCCTGACCCTGGACACCCATGAGCCGGCCGGCGTCTACCCGGATTGCGAGGCCGAGCACGAAGTTCCGATGGCGTCCGCGATCACCTGCTCGATGAAAGCTGTGGCCGGCCTCCTGGAACACGCCGAGCAGGCGGGCTATCTGGACGACACCGTGGTGATGGTGATGGGTGACCACCTGAAGGGCACAGGTGACCAGGACGCCTTCCGTGATGTCCTGAGCGCTGCGGAGAAGCGGACTGTGGTCTTCCGGGTTTGGAGCCCGGACGGGATGCAGCTCACCCGGGAGTCCGCCGACCAGCTGAGCGTGCTGCCCACGACGCTGGAGCTGCTCGGGTTCGGCCTGGACGCGGGCCGCGCAGGCATCGGGGTCTCCTTCGTCGGTTCGCATTCGATAGCAGGCACCGCGCTGGCGCTCAGCGAGGACGCCTACCGCGAGCTCTTGATTGCGCCGTCCACTGGCATCTACCAGCGGTTCTGGAGCGCCGGGCGCTGACGATCTGAGGGCGAACTGGCCCAGGCTCGGGTAGCGTGCACGATCTTGAACCGTGTTCGGTACAGGATCTTGCCCGTTCGCTTTCGACACGAAAAAGCCCCTAGTCATTTGACTAGGGGCTTCGCTCCATGCGGTCGACCGGCCATCGTTAAGCGCGACTACACGATGTGCATCCACGGCTGCGCGCGGAGCGCCGGTCACTCGGATCGGTGCAGCTCAGGCGGTGCGGAGGGGTTCGATCTGGTCGAGGGCGGTGCCGAGTTGGTCCTTCTCGGTCTCCAGGTCGAACCGGGTCTGGAGGTTAAGCCAGAAGCGGTCGGTGGTCCCGAAGTAGCGTGCCAGCCGCAGCGCGGTGTCGGCGGTGATGCGGCGCTTGCCGTGGACGATCTCGTTGATTCGGCGCGGTGGGACGCCGATCGCGACGGCGAGCCGGTTCTGGGAAATCTCCAGGGGCGCGAGGAACTCCTCGGCGAGGATCTCGCCGGGGTGGATGGGAGCGATGGTGGTCATGGGCACCTCGTTCAGTGGTAGTCGACGATCTCGACGTCGGCCGGCCCGGCCTCGGTCCAGGCGAAGCAGATCCGCCATTGCTGGTTGAACCTGATGCTGTGCTGGCCGGCTCTGTCACCACGGAGCGCTTCGAGCCTGTTGCCGGGTGGAACCCTCAGGTCTTCGAGCGTCTCGGCGGCGTCGAGCATGACCAGCTTTCGCAATGCGACGCGTTCGATCCGGTGATCGAACGACCGGCTGCGTTTCCGTGACCACAACAGTTCCGTTGCAGTTTCCCGGAAGGACCTGATCACGACACCACTATAACGCGACGCGTCATGGCCTGCCAGCTTTCGGCCCCCGGCGGGCTTCGAACCCCGGATCTGACCATCTCCAAGTCGCCTTTGGAATCCACTCTCAACATGTCGTTGCAACGAGAGCGTTATCGCCTACGGTGGCGAGGAGGTAAGGCAATGAACAGCGACCCTGCGGGCGACGCAACCAGGGCAGGTGGCCACCGACGCCCCGGGCAAGAAGTTCTCTGCGGGTGGTGCGGCCGAAGCGCCCTGATCCCGGCCCGCGGACGCGTCCCGAAGTGGTGCTCGGCGACGCTTCGCGACGTGAGCGACGACATCGCGACCACCTGGAACGAGCCGGCCGACGCCGTACCCATCAGCCTCAGCGCATCCGCGCCTTCGGACAGCGGCGACACTCGCCTCCCGCTGGTCCTGATCACACGTGTCCACCGGTGGCCATCAGAGGGCCAGCTGCGCCGGCAGATGTTGTGCATATGTTGTGCAAGGCCCCGGACATGACGACGGCCCTGACTGTGTCACCTAGTCAGAGCCATGTTCCCTGAGTGTCCGAGAGAGGACTTGAACCTCCACGCCCGATAAAGGGCACTAGCACCTCAAGCTAGCGCGTCTACCTATTCCGCCACCCGGACAGGGTGCCGTCCGGGTGGTGCCGGACAACCAGAGCACTATACCTAATCCGGGGCCCGGTTTGCGAAACGGGCCGATCGCGCGTACAGAGTGAGCCGATTCGCGTCTGTTGTGACGGGTCTTCGCGACTCGCCGACCTCCAGCCATTGATCGGACGCGGTCCGTCCCGGTCGCCGAGGGCGAGGTGAGCCGGATGGCAGGATGGGCCCATGACCAGCATCCCGTCCGCCGTCGACGAAGTCGCGGGAATCTGCAGCGACCTGATCCGCTTCGATACGTCCAACTTCGGGCCGTCCGGAGCCAAGGGGGAGCGGGAAGCCGCCGAGTACGTCGCCGCCAAGCTGGACGAGGTCGGCATCGTCGCCGAACTCTTCGAATCCGAGCCGCGGCGCACCACGCTGGTCGCCGACTGGTCGCCCGAGGGCTGCGACACCTCGCTGCCGCCGCTGCTCATCCACGGCCACACCGACGTCGTTCCCGCGATCGCATCCGACTGGCAGGTGGACCCGTTCGCCGGCGAGATCATCGACGGCTACGTGTGGGGCCGCGGCGCGGTCGACATGAAGGACTTCGACGCCATCATCCTCGCCGTCGTCCGCGACCGGATGCGCACCGGACGCGCCCCGCGGCGACCCATCCGACTCGTCTTCACCGCCGACGAGGAGGCGGGCGGCCCGCTCGGCGCGACCTGGTTCGCCAACAATCATCCCGAGCTCATCGCCGACTGCACCGAGGCGATCGGTGAAGTCGGCGGCTTCTCGATCAGCGTCGCCGACCAGCGCCTCTACCTCATCCAGACTGCGGAGAAGGGCCTCGCCTGGCTGGACCTGATCGCCGAGGGCACAGCCGGCCACGGTTCCATGCGCAGCGACGACAACGCCATCACCCGCCTCGCCGAGGCGGTCACGAACATCGGGCAGTACAGCTGGCCCGCCCGCATCCATCCGGCGCAGCGGCAGTTCCTGGATGCGGTCGAGCAGGCGCTCGGCATCCAGGTCAACGCCGACGACGCCGAGACCACCCTCGCCCGGCTCGGCTCCATCGCCCGCATGGTCGGCGCCACCATGTCGAACACCGCCAACCCGACCATGTTGAACGCCGGCTACAAGCACAACGTGATTCCCGGCCACGCCACCGCCGGCGTCGACGGTCGCTTCCTGCCCGGCTACGAGCAGGAGTTCTACGACACCATCGCTCGACTGCTGCCCGACAAGGTGCGATACGAGGTTTCCATCTCCGAGGTGGCGGTCGAGACCACCTTCGACGGCGACCTCGTCGACGCCATGACCGCCAGCCTCCTTACCCAGGATCCGGGTGCGGTCGCCGTCCCGTTCATCATGAGCGGCGGCACTGACGCCAAGGCCTGGTCGCGGCTGGGTATGCGCTGCTTCGGGTTCGCCCCGCTGCGGCTGCCGCCGGAACTCGACTTCGTCGCGCTCTTCCATGGTGTGGACGAGCGCGTGCCCACCGAGTCCCTCGAGTTCGGCTGCCGCGTGCTCGACGACTTGCTGGACCGGGCATGAACCCCGATCCAGAGCGCGCCCGCTCCTTCGGCGCGGCGGTCGACGCCTACGAGGTCGGCCGTCCGGACTACTCGGCCGAGTCGGTTGCCTGGCTGCTCGAAGGTGCGCCCGGACGTGTCCTCGACCTGGGCGCCGGCTCCGGCAAGTTGACCCGGGCAGTGCTCGATCTCGGACGCGACGTCGTGGCCGTCGACCCGGACGCGGCCATGCTGGCACGCAATCCCGCCCCGGATACCCACCTGGGCACCGCGGAGGCGATTCCGCTCCCTGATTCGAGCGTCGCCGCGGTGGTGGTTGGCCAGGCCTGGCACTGGTTCGATCCGAACTCCGCCGGTGCCGAGATCGCCCGGGTACTGGTTTCCGGTGGCCGGCTCGGCCTTGTCTGGAACACCCGCGATCGCAGTCACCCGTTCGTGGCCGCGGTCGCCGAAGCGATCGGCGCCTCACCGGCCGAGGACATGGTCGATGCTGACGAGGTGCTCGCCCTGGCCGGGTTCACCCCTTGGCAGCGACGGCAGTGGCAGCGCGTCCGCTGGATGAGCGCGGGCGAGGTGATCGCGATGGCCACCTCGCGCAGCGCCTACCTGATCGCTTGCCCGGCCGAGCAGCGAGCGGTGGTCGACCAGCTCACCGAGCTGCTGGTCACCCATCCGCACAGCCGCGGACGCGATCGCTTCGAGTACACCCTCAACGTGACTGGCTATCGCTGCGACCGGCTGCGTTGAGGTGATGCTGAGATCCCGGCCTGCGCCGGGATGACGGAAGCGCGCTCTTGCCTCAGAATCGGGCACTCAGCCATCCCGGCGCGCCTACGTCATTCCGGCGGGCCTGCGTCATCCCGGCGAAGGCCGGGATCTCTGCAGTCAATTAGCCTCCGTTCCCGCGCGATTCAGCTTGGTCGCTCGCCGCGCTCGGCTTTCGCGACGATGCCGGCGATTCGTCGCGTCCGGGTCGCATCCTGTTTGGCCAGGGCTATCGAGGCCAGCGCCATCTTCTTCGCAGCGGGAGGAAAGGCGTCCCAAGTGGCCCGTGCGGCCGGGTTCGCGTCCAGGGCAGTAGTCAGTTCGGACGCCAGGTCACCACCCACACACCGGCGCCGCGATCGTGATTCGCGGCCAGCCAGTTGTGCCAGTCGACAAGTTCGTCGGGGTGGAAGCGTTCCGCGTCCGCCATCCTGCCCATCGAGATCTCCTTCCGGCCAAGTGTCAACGCAGGGTGAGGGTGGGCTCCCCAAGATCGCGCATCACGTTCGGTCCGCCGGAGACGTCGTCCAGTGCGGCCACGATCTCTTCCGGTAACTCCAGTTCCTCGGTCGCGAGATACGGCTCCAACTGCGCGACGGTTCGTGCGCCCAACAGGGGCGCGGTCACTCCCGGAGCGTCCCGCACCCACAGCAGCGCGACCTGTGCCGGGGTGAGGTCGAGACCCGCCGAAGCCGTGCACACCGCGTCCGTGACCGAGCGTGAGCGGGCTTCGAGGTAGGGCTCCACGAACCACGCGAAATGCTCGGACGCGCCCCGCGAACCTCGGGGAAGCCCGCTGCGGTACTTGCCGGTGAGCACCCCGCGGCCGATCGGCGACCAGGGGAACAGGCCCATGCCGAACGCCCGGATCGCCGGGATCACCTCCACCTCGGCCCGCCTCGCCAGCAGCGAGTACTCCACCTGGCTGGATGTGAGCGGCGTCCGGCCGGGAAACGCGGCCTGCCAGGTGGCGGCCTGGGCGGTCTGCCAGCCAACGAAGTTGCACACCCCGGCATAGCGGACGTCGCCGGCGCCCACCGCGGTGTCGATGGCGGCCAGTGATTCGTCCAGGGGAGCCTGGCCCCACGCGTGCAGCTGCCACAGGTCGATGTGATCGGTGCCCAGCCGGCGTAGCGATCCACGCAGGTCGGTGAGCAGGGCGGCGCGCGAGGTGTCGACCCGGCGCTCCCCGTCCCGGATGCCGAATCCGGCCTTGGTGGCCACCACCACCTCTTCGCGAGCCACATCGCCGGCGCGCAGCATCCGGCCGAGCATCCGTTCGGCGTCCCCGGCGGCGTAGCCCGCTGCGGTGTCCACCAGGTTCCCGCCGGCCGCGACGAAAGCTCGCAGCAGCGGACGGGCATCGTCCAGCTGGGTTTCGCGGCCCCAGGTCAGGGTGCCCAGACCGAGCCGGGACACGGCCAGGCCGGACGCGCCGACGAGCCGCTGTCTCATACCGCCGGGATGGTATTCGTAAGCAGCAGCGCGCTGATCACCAGCGCGAGCGCCACCCGGTAGATGATGAACGCGGTGAAGTCGTTGCTGGCTACGAACTTCAGCAGCCAGGCGATGGACGCGTACGCGACCACTCCGGAGACGATCGTGGCCAGGATGGTTGCCATCCAGCCCACGCCGCCCGGTGCGCCGATGTTGCTGGCTTCGGTGACCGCTTGGAATGCCCCGGACGCGATCAGCGTCGGAATGCCGAGGAAGAAGCTCATCCGGGTGGCGCTCACCCGGTCGAGCCCGCGGAACAGGCCGCCCGAGATGGTCGCGCCCGAGCGGGACACGCCCGGCACCAGCGAGACCGCCTGGATCAGGCCGAGGAGAGCGCCGTCGCGCCAGGTGATCGAGTGCTCGTCCCGCACCGCCTTGCCAAGACGATCGGCGAGGAACATCACCACGCTCCAGCCCAGCAGACCGGCTACGACCGCCCAGAGACTGCGAAGCGGTCCCTCGATCAGGTCCTTCAACAGCACCGCGATGGCCGCGGTGATGACGAAGCCGACGATGATCGCCCAGCCCATCCGGTAGTCGGGATCCTCGCGGGCTTCCGGCTTCGCCAGGCCGCGGAACCACGCGGTCGCGAACCGGACGATGTCACCCCAGAAGTAGATGATGGAGGCCACCATCGCGCCGATCTGGATGATCGCGGTGAAAGCGGTGACGCTCGGGTCGGCGATTTCGAAGCCGAGCAGCTTCTCCGCGACGGTCAGGTGGCCGGTGCTGGAGATCGGCAGGAACTCCGTGACCCCCTCGATGATGCCGAGGAGAATCGCGTGCCACCATTCGATCATTCGTTGGCCTTCCTGCCGGTGCCGGTGTCAATCCGGCGGTAAGCCTAGCCGTACCGCTGGCGTTGCAGCCGGGTAGGCTGCCGCCCATGCGTGCCTGGAAGTCGGTTGTCGTGCCCCGTCTGCGGGGCACCGGAAGTGGACGCGTGCATGCCCACGACACCCTCACCGGGCAATTGCAGCCCGTTGGGCCCGAGGTGGGCGAGGCGCGGCTGTACGCCTGTGGCATCACGCCCTACGACGCCACCCACCTCGGCCACGCCGCCACCTATGTGGCCGTCGACCTGCTGCACCGCGCTTGGCTGGACGCGGGGCTGACGGTCCGCTACGCGCAGAACGTCACCGATGTGGACGATCCGCTGCTGGAACGGGCCACCGCGACCGGTGCCGACTGGGAGCAGCTGGCCGCCGATCAGATCGAACTGTTCCGCACCGACATGGCAGCGCTGCGGGTCTTGCCGCCGGCCGAGCTGACCGGGGTGGTCGAGAGCCTTGACCGTGTCACCGATCTGCTGGGCGTGCTGCGCGACGAGCGGGCTATCTACCAGGTGCCCGATCCGGAGTATCCGGACTGGTACTTCTCGGTGACCAAGTCGTCTGGGCTGATGGACGGTACCGGCTACTCGATGCTCGAGGCCGAACAGATCTTCGCTGAGCGTGGTGGTGATCCCGACCGTCCGGGCAAGCGGCATCGCCTCGACTGCCTGGTCTGGCGGCAGGAGCGCAACGGCGAGCCGGCGTGGGATTCCTGGCTCGGCCGCGGGCGTCCGGGTTGGCACATCGAGTGCACCGCGATCGCACTGGGCGCGCTGGGGACCGACTTCGACGTGCAGGCCGGCGGACGTGACTTGGCCTTCCCGCACCACCCGATGTGCGCAGCGGAGGCTCGGGTGGCCACCGGTCACCCGTTCGCGAAGGTGTTCCTGCACACCGGCATGGTCGGCCTGGACGGCGAGAAGATGAGCAAGTCGCGGGGCAACCTGGTTTTCGTCAGCCGGCTGCTGGCCGAGGGCGTCGATCCGATGGCGATCCGCCTGGTGCTGCTGGCGAACCACTACCGCAGCGACTGGGAGTACACCTCGGATGTGCTCGCGGCCGCCGAGGCGCGCCTGGCGAAGTGGCGGACGGCGGTCGCGCGTCCGGGCGCTGACGCCGGCCCGGTCATCGAGGCGGTCCGCAACGCGTTGCGCAACGACCTGAACGCTCCGGCCGCGCTGGCAGCCATCGACGCCTGGGCCGACGCACCCGGCGATGCTGCGGTCGCGTCCGACCTGGTTCGTGAGGCCGTCGACGCCCTGCTGGGCGTGGCCCTGTAGCTCACCCGCTGAGCCGCGCCGTCACCGTCCGTCCGATCACCGTCCGCCCGATTCCCTGCAAGCTGGACGGTTGGGTCCCGTGACGGGATCGAAGTGTCCAGCTTGCGGGAACCGCACTGCACCCCCAGGTTCGCCGGGGTCGGCGGGTCGCCGGTAGGCTGCGCGGCGTGAGCAAGTCCTTCGAAGATCTCTATGCCGAACTGCGCGAGCGCGCTGCCACCCGTCCGGAGGGTTCGGGCACCGTCCGCGAACTTGACGCGGGTGTGCATGCGATCGGCAAGAAGATCGTCGAAGAAGCGGCCGAGGTCTGGATGGCCGCCGAGTACCAGGGCAAGGCCGAGGCCGCAGAGGAGATCAGCCAGTTGCTGTATCACCTGCAGGTGCTGATGGTCTCGCTGGGCCTGGAACTCGAAGACGTCTACGAATACCTGTGAGGAGTTCCCGGTGACCGGGTTGTTGAAGATCGCCGTCCCGAACAAGGGTTCACTCGCTGAGGGCGCCGCCGGCATGCTACGCGAAGCCGGGTACCGCCAGCGTGCCGACGCCAAGGAGTTGGTGCTCGTCGACGATGCCAACGGTGTCGAGTTCTACTACCTGCGGCCCAAGGACATCGCCGTGTACGTGGGGGAGGGCACCCTCGACCTCGGCATCACCGGACGCGACATGCTGCTCGACTCCGGCGCCGAAGCCGAAGAGGTGAAGTCGCTGGGCTTCGGCGGTACCCGGTTCCGGTTCGCCGCCCCCGGCGGCGCCACGATGAGCGTCGCCGACCTGACCGGCAAGCGGATCGCCACCTCGTACTCGGGCCTGGTCGCCAGCTACCTCGACGGCCACGGCGTGACGGCCCGGCTGATCCACCTGGACGGAGCGGTCGAAAGCTCGGTGCGCCTCGGCGTGGCGGACGTGGTGGCGGACGTGGTCGAGACCGGCACCACCCTCAAGCGCGCCGGCCTGGAGCTGTTCGGCGACGCGATCCTGGAATCCGAGGCGATCCTGATCCAGCGCAAGGGCGTGCCCGCACCGGAGGGCCTCGACCTGCTGGTGCGCCGGTTGAGCGGCGTGATCACCGCGCGGGACTACCTGATGGTCGACTACAACGTGCCCCGAGAACTGCTCGAAGCGGCCACCAAGGTCACGCCCGGGTTGGACGCCCCGACGGTCTCGCCGCTGGCGAAGGACGGCTGGGTGGCGGTGCGGGCGATGATCCCGGCCAAGCAGGCCCAGCGCATCATGGACGCCCTTTGGGAAGCCGGCGCGGACGCGATCCTGGTCACCAAGATCCACGCCTGCCGGTTGTAGGTGGCTGCCGTGGTGTTCCGCCCGCGCCGCTCACTGCTGATGGCTTCAGTGCTGTCGGCAGTGCTGGCGCTGGCCGCACTGATCGGCTGGGTCACGCTGCCGCCCGACATCCAGGTCCTGTTCACCGTGCCGCAGCTGCTCACCCTGGCGTTCTTCGCGCTGTTCATGATCGGTTTCATGATGAGCATCGGGCTCAGCTACCTGGCCGTCGACGATGCGGGACTGCGCTTCCGCAACGGCGTCCGCACCCACCGGCTGCCGTGGGGCGAGGTTCGCGGCTTCCGGTTCACCGAGCACGACCCGTGGGCCTACGTCCTGCTGGACGAAGAACTGCAGCGACCGCTGATGGGCATCCAGCGCACTGACCGCGAGCTGGCTGAGGCCGACTTCGCCAAGCTGGTGCGGTATTGGCACGACCGGACGGCATCGTGAGCGGTCTCCGCCAGCCCAGCGACGCTTATACCGGCGACCGCGGCGAGCCGGACGCGACCGTCCGCGCCAGCCTCGCGGCCGCGCAGCAGAGCCTTGACCATTACCTGCACGCCATCGCTCAGCTCTGCACCACGCGGGTGTTGCTGCCGATCGTGCCAGTGCCCGATCCGGACGGCAGCCGCTTGGCCGGTGTCGGCCGGATCGAACCCGAGCACCCCGAACGCGAAGACCCGGCTGAGGTGCACGCAGAGTTGGTTGCGGTCACCCTCACCGCTCCGGACGGCCGCATCGGCCTTCCCGTCTTCACTGGAGCGGACGCCTTCGCGGTCTGGCAGCCGGACGCGCGTCCGCTGCCGTGCCGGCTGGACGAAGCCGCAGCCAACGCGCTCGACCAGGGCGCGACCGCGCTGCTGATCGACATCGCCGGCCCGCACGCCCTGGTGATCGAAGGCGATCTACTCACCGAACTGGCCCGCAGCCGTCGCCTGGTGCAGCTCGATGACGGCGGCTGGGGCTGGCTGTTCGCCGCCGCCGAGGACCCCGATTAGCCTGCGTCCACCCCGTCCGGGTAAGCTTGCTCCGATCGACTGCACCGATTGGTGGCAGTCCGTGAAAGTGGAGTCCTGAACTCCCACCCGCTTCACCGCTTGGTGACGGGTCGGTACCGGTGGTGGCTTACCCATGTCACCCCTCCTCAGGGTCTCCGCGTGCGCGGAGGCCCTTTTCTGGTGTGGCAGGTCCACCGAGCAGAACCAGCCGTCCTGAGGAGGACACATCAGCACTGAACCGCGGATCAACGAACGCATCCATGTGAACGAGGTACGCCTGGTCGGCCCAGCCGGCGAGCAGGTGGGCATCGTGCGCATCGATGACGCCCTGCGGCTCGCCCGCGAAGCCGATCTCGACCTGGTCGAGGTGGCGCCGATGGCGCGTCCGCCGGTGGCGAAGTTGATGGACTACGGCAAGTTCAAGTACGAAGCCGCCCAGAAGGCCCGCGAGTCGCGGCGCAACCAGACCAACACTGTCATCAAGGAAATGAAGCTCCGGCCCAAGATCGACAGCCACGACTACGAGACCAAGAAGGGTCACGT
>JAKOQD010000210.1 GCA_029778515.1 Actinomycetes bacterium | reverse complement strand
GTGCAAGATCTTGCACGTCGCTTCAGCGAGCGTCAGTCGAAGGCGGCGACCTCGATCTTCTTCATGTTCATCAGCTTGCGGTAGGCGTCCGGCTTGGTCATCAGCTCGCCGAGGTTGGCCGGGATGAACTGCCAGGCGACGCCGAACTTGTCCTGGCACCAGCCGCACTGCTCGGCCTCCGGGACCGCGCTGAGCTGGTTCCAGTAGCGGTCGAGTTCGGCCTGGTCGGCGCACTCGACCATCAGCGAGACGCCACAGTTGAAGGTGAAGTCCTGTTCGACGCCCGAATCCATGACCGCGAACCACTGGTCAAGAATCTGGAAGTCCGCGTACATCAGGTTGCCGGGCTGCGCGGGGCCGGTCGGCTGTGGGTAGGGAGAGGAGGCCAGGCGCTTCATGCGCGAGGCCAAGAGAGATCGCGTGGTCGCCACCCGACTGGCTTCGATCGGGTCGCTGAGCTCGGCTGGATCAGCGGGGACGAGCGGGATGTGCTGGTCAAGCTGTACCAGCCGGGCGGCAGCAAAGCCGCGAAATCGGCGAAGGTCGCACAAACGGATGACCAGCGGGTGCGGACCGCTGCCCGCGACTACTTGAACCTGCGCAAGAGCCATGCCGGGCTGCTCGCCCGCGGGGATGCGAGCCCGGTCGCACTGGCGCCGGCGTCCGGCGCGGTGGGGTCGTCCGAGGCCGAAGCCGGGGACGACGGCACTACGGTGGTGTACGCGAAGAGCAACCGCAGCTACCAGGGCATCCTTGGCGGCGCCGGGGCCATCATCGGCGGTGCGCTCGGCGGTGCCCCGGGTGCAGCTATCGGCGGGGCAATCGGGGGCGTGATCGGCATGATCGTCGACGACTGAAAGGACTGAACTGCCGGGGGGCTCAGGGCCGGTCGCGCTTGGCCTCGGCGAGCCATTCGGTGTCGAAGGCCAGGTTCAGCTTCTCCAACCGGGCGATGTCGGCGGCGACGTGCTCGCAGTGCTTGCGCACTTCCGGCTGGCCGGCCGCCGTCTCGTTCAGTTCGTGCCAGATCCGCGACAACTCCGCGATCACGAGTTTGTTGGACTCGATTACGCGGACCCGCGCGTCCGCAGCCTGCGCCTTCAGTTCACCAACACGATCACTCGGTTCGTACATGTGCCCATGCTAGGACGCGCAGCGCTGGGCAGCCGGTGGTTGAGGTGACAGACTCGCGGGCACGGCGACCAAGAACGAGGGCCTGACCGCGGAGGAGAAGGCCGCGCTGAAGCAGATGACAGCGGAGCGGCGACGCTCGGCGGCGGGCAAGAACACCGAAGCGGACGTGCTCGCGGCGATCGAGGCCATTGACACGAACGTTCGTCCGATGGCCGAGGGACTGCATGCCCTGGTGAAACGCGAGCTGCCCGAGCTGACCAGCAAGACCTGGTACGGCTTCCCCGCCTACTGCAAGGGCGGTCAGGTGGTCTTCTTCTTCCAGTACGCCGGAAAGTTCAAGTCGCGTTACGGCCACATCGGGTTCCAGGACACCGCGGCGCTCGACGACGGCGTGATGTGGCCCACCGCCTTCGCGGTCACCGAGTGGAACGCTGACGTCGAGGCGCGCGTCGCCGAACTGATCAAGCGTGCGGTGAGCTAGCCCTCCGACGACGGCTGGGTGGGTTCAGACCTCGGCGATCAGGTCCCGCATTGTGCGGATCTCGGCGCGCAAACGGGCAGCGATGTCGCCGGCTTCGGCGGCGTCCGGACGCGACATGGCCGCGGTTACGGCTGCGAGGACGATCCCGAACACGATGCGCGCGGTGTGGGCGTCCCCCGTCCGCTGCTCGATCAGCTTGAAGAACGGCTTGAGCCGGGCGATGGTCTGCGTCCAGAAGTCCATTAGGAGTTCCGGCTGGCCGTGCATCAGGGCTTTGATCCGAGGGAAGTCGGTGGGCAGGGTGACGTTGCGTCCGATCAGGTCACAGGTGTCGGCGACCAGACTTCCGTCCGCATTCAGGAACCATTCCACCTGGTCGGCCGGGATGTCGGTGACCAGCAGGTCGAACGCGGCCGCTACCTTGCTCGGGTAGTAGTTGAAGAAAGTTCGCGGCGAGACCCCGACCTCGGCGCAGATCTCCTCGACAGTGACGCTTTGCGGGCCGCGCTCGGCAACCAAACGGAGGGCCGTCTCGTGAATCGCCGTCCGCGTCGCCGACTTCTTGCGCTCGCGCAGACCACTGACCGGTTCGCTGGTCACCTGCGTCATGCGAGTCCCTCCAGAGCGTCCGACTTCTCCTGCAGCGCGGAGCGGGTGCGCAGCGGCGGCACCTTGAAGAACAGGGTGACCACGAAGGCGAGCACCATGACCCCCAGCCCCACCCAGTAGATCGTAATCACCGAATCGCTGAAGCCCACCATGAAGGGTTGGGTGAGCCGCGGGTCGGCCCCGGTGAGGAACGAGGTGTCGCTGGTGCTGCTGTCGGTGTTCACGTCGCTGCCTGCGGCGTCACCGTTCTTGATCGTCTGCACCAGTGTCGGCGTGAGCTCGTCGACCATCGCCCAGCGCTGCACCGGATCGGACCAGTCGATGGCGAGCACGCCATCCTTGACGCTCAGGTTCCGCTCGAAAGCGACCTGCTGCAAGGCCTTCGCGTAGGCGTCGGGCAGTGCCTTCTTGACGGCTTTGTCGATCAGCTGATCAACCTTCGACAGCTGCTTCGCACCACTGGCCAGCTTCGCACTGCCGGACGCGGCCGCGCTCGCCCCCGTCGGGATCGCGCTGCCCTTCGCTGCGGCGGTCGTCGCGCCGTCCGCGAGCTTGTGGGTGCCGGACGCGAGCTGCTCCAGTCCGTCCGCCAGCGCCGAGGTGCCCTTGGCTGCGGACGCCAACCCGGCAGCCAGACCGGACTGTCCCGCGGCGCCGTTGAGCATGCCGCTGGTGGTGTAGACGTTGCCCTGCAGCGAGCCCATGGCGGCGTCGACCTCCGCCTGATCGGCAACGAGCTGGTCGCAGGCGGCGGTCTCGCCGCTCACGCAGCTGTCCTGGTCGGCGGTCATGGTCCTGATCGCGGCCGAAAGGGTGACGTAGTCGCCCGCGGCGGCCTTGGCCTTCGCGGCGGCGGTCTGCTCGGCGTCGCTGAGTTTGGCCAGTCCGCTGGCGAGCTGATTCTCGGCCTTGGCGATCTTCGAGGTGCCGGTGGCCAACTGCTGTGCTCCGGAGCCGATCTTGCCGACGCCGTCGACGAAGGCGTCCGTCCCGAGCGCGAGCTTGTCGAGACCGGTGCCGAGCGCGTTGATGCCGTCGGCGATCTTGCCGGTGCCCTTGGCGGCCTTCTTCGACACCGCCTCGGTGACCTTGGCGCGGACAGCGGTCTCAACACCGTCCTTGACCTGCTCGGTGGCGTCGGCGAGCTTCTCGTCCACCTGGTCCTTGATCTTGTCGGTGATCGGCGTCCACAGCTTGTCCATGATCGCGGCGTTGGCCGGATCTCCTGCGACCTTCGGGTTCAGCGCCGCGTCCAGCGCGTGCCAGGTGGTGTGCTCGTCGGTCAGCGCGCCGGAGATGTTGGTGGGCAGGATGCTGAACAGCAGCGACAGCATGATCGCCGTACCGAGGGTGCCGCCGATCTGGCGGAAGAAGGTGGCCGAACTGGTGGCCACGCCGATGTCCTGGGCGTCCACCGCGGCCTGGACGGCCATGGTCAGGGTCTGCATCAGCTGGCCGAGGCCGAGGCCGATCACGAACATGGCGATCGCCAGATACCAGTACGGCTTGTCGAGGGTCATGAGCGTGAGCAGCAAGAAGCCGACCGCGGTGGTCGCAGTCCCGGTCTTCGGAAAGGCCCCGTACCTGCCGGTGCGGGCCACGATCTGGCCGGTGCCGACTGAGGCGAGCATGATGCCGGCCATCATCGGCAGGGTGGCGAAGCCGGATTCGGTCGGGCTGAATCCGAGCACGATCTGCAGGTAGAGCGGCAGTGTGAGCATGGCGCCGAACATGCCGAAACCGACCAGGATGCTGAGCACGGTGGCGGTCGAGAACGACTTGTTGTCGAAAAGCCGCAGCGGGAGGATCGCGTCCGGCCCCATCGCCCGTTCGACCAGGATGAACGCGGTCAGGCTGGCCACGCCGATTGCGTAGCAGATCATCGCGGGCACGGACGTCCAGCCCCACTCGCGTCCCTGCTCGGCGACCAGCAGCAGCGGCGCGAGGGTGGCGACGACCAGGCCGGCGCCCCACCAGTCGATGTGCCGGCGACCACGCGGGTGGTGCGGCAGGTGCAGGAAGGCGACCACCATCAACAGTGCGATCACGCCGACCGGCACGTTGATCAGGAACACCCAGCGCCAGCCCGAGATGAACAGGATCTCGTCGGCACCGGCGAACAGGCCGCCGACAAGCGGGCCGATCACGGACGCGATGCCGAAGGTGGCAAGGAAGAAGCCCTGGTACTTGGCGCGTTCACGTGGCGCCAGCATGTCGCCGATGATTGCCAGCGGCAGGGACATCAGACCGCCGGCACCGAGACCCTGGAACGCGCGGAAGCCGGCGAGCATGATCATCGAGGTCGAGAAGCTGCTCAGGAACGAACCGGCCACGAAGAGGCTGATGCTGATGATGAACAGCGGACGGCGTCCGAAGATGTCGGAGAGCTTGCCGTAAAGCGGGGTGGTGACGGTGGCGGCGATCAGGTAGGCGGTGGTGACCCACGCCTGCTGATCGAGGCCGTGGAGTTCGTCGCCGATGGTCCGGATAGCGGTGCCGACGATGGTCTGGTCAAGCGCGCTCAGGAACATGCCAGCCATCAGCGCGTACATGACGAGCATGATCTGGCCGTGGTTCATGACCGGTTGGTTCGGGGTCTGCTCTATCGGGGCGGTGCGCTCCACGGTGGCAACTGCCACTTCTCCTCCTACAAACGAAAGCGCCGCATTCTTGCAGCGGCGCAGGTCTACAGTAGTGCAATCTTGCTGGACTGCAAGTTTGCACTAGCGCAGTAAG
>JAKOQD010000005.1 GCA_029778515.1 Actinomycetes bacterium | reverse complement strand
GCAAGGGCACGTCGGCGCGGATCGAACTGCGCTCGATCGATTCCGCGGCCAACCCCTACCTGGCGTACGCGATCATTCTCGCCGCCGGGCTGAACGGCATCGAGAACGAGCTTGAGCTGCCCGAGGGCGCAGAGGACGATGTCTGGTCGCTGACCGACCGGCAGCGGCAGGCGCTGGGCATTCGCCCACTGCCGCGCAGCCTTGGCAACGCCATCGACCTGATGGAGGATTCCCAGCTGGTGGCCGAAACCCTGGGCGAGCACGTTTTCGAGTTCTTCCTGCGCAACAAGAAGGCGGAGTACGACTCCTACCGCGGAAACGTCTCGGAGTGGGAGCTTCGCAACAACCTGCCGTCGCTCTGAGTTCTTGCCGTCCGCGCTGGCCCCGGACGGCGCTCGCGACCCTGAGTGGCGCGAAAAGTGTACGGACCTGCACGAGGTGGCTTTTGTTTAGCGCTGGCCTCGCCTTCAATGGATTCAGCCGTCGTGCCCTTAGGGGCCGTCACGCCCGCGTTGGTGCCCAGGGGAGGGGTGGTACCGATCCGCGTGGACGGCGACGAGCCCGCCGAGGTCAATCTGGGAGATGACCTCGACGGGCTCGATGGCGTCCGGACGCTCAGCGGCTGGCGCTGGCCGTCGGCTGCGAACTTGGCTGGGTAGTGGCTGCGGCGCTCGGCTGAGCAGACGCGGTCGCACCCGATGAACTCGACGAGGTTGAACTCGTCCGGCTACGCCGGTTCGTGGTGTTGGACGGAATGTCCGCAGTGCGGTCGGCCAGCACCACGAGCTGGCCGGTGGCCAGTCCCTCGGTGATCTCCACCCGTCCGGCGCCGACCGCTCCGGTCTTGACCTCGACCGTCTCCGGGGTTTCGGCGTTGGCCGAGGCCAGCACCAGCACGCTGGCGGTTCCGGTCCCGGTCGGCGTGACTGCCGACGCCGGGACGGTGAGCACGCCGGTGACGGCCAACACCCGGATCGCCACGGACGCGCTCGCCCCGGTGGCCAGCCGCATTTCCGGATCGGCGACCGAAACCGTGGTGGCATACGTGGGGGAGTCCCCGCTGGTGCCGCTGGTCTCTAGCACGCTGATCGTGGTGATCTTGCCTTCGAGCGTTGTGGTCGAGCCGGCCGGTGCGACCGTCACCGCTTGTCCGATGGTGACCAGGTTGCGGGTCTTCAGCGGCAGTTCGAGGGTGACCACGGCCGTCCCTTCGCCCACGATGGTGATCGAACCGGACGACGCCGACGAACCCACGCTGAGGCCGACGGTGCCCACTTTGCCCGCGATCGGTGCCACCAGCACGGCAGCGTCGAGGTCGTCCTGCGCAGACTGGAGGTTCTGCTCGGCTTCCAGCAGGTCGGCCTCAGCCGAGGCAACCTTGGCCGCGCTCACCGAACTGGACGAACTTGAGCCGGCCGAGGAGGTCTTCTTCACCGAGGCGGACGAACCTGCGCCGCTGCTCGAGCCTGCGCCCGCGTTTGGCTTCGGGGCGACCAGCTGCTGCACGATGGTCTGCAGATTGGTGTTCGCCGCGATCACCTCGGCACGCGCGTTGGCGCAGGCCTGAAGCTCAGCCGTGGTCGGGTTCGCGGCCTCGATCGCGGCAGCCAGCTGCGACGCGGACGCTTCCGCACTCGGGCTCTCGCTGGAGGCCTCGGCCGAGGGAGAATCCGAGCCCTCCGGTGCGTCCGGTGTGGCCGTCTCGGTCGGCGCGGCGCTGGCGGTCTCGGTGGGGACTGGCGTGGCGCTGGCGGACGCGCTGGGCGTCTCGGTCGCCGAAGCCGACGCGGACGGGGTGGCCGTGGCGGTCGGTTCGGCCTCCGGCACGATCGACCCGAACACGGGCTCGCACACCTGGGCTTCGCTGACGACGGCGAGATTGATCCGCGACGCCGCCTCGCTCAGCACGGTGGGATCGATGGTGATCGTGGTGGTCCCGGTCCCGCTGCCTGAGCCGCTCGAGCTGCCCGAACCACCGGACGAACCGCTAGACCCACCCGAACTGCCCGAGGAGGTGCTGGACGGGTGCTTGGCCGCGTAGAGCGCAGCCTTCTTCGCGGCCACCTGGGTTTCCGCTTCCAGCAGCGCGAGCTGCAGCGGCCCCTTTTTCAAGGTGGCCAGTGTGTCGCCGGCATCGACCTCGTCGCCGACCGCGACGCTGACGCTCTTCACGGTGCCGCTGACGCTGAAGGCAGCCTCCTCGGTGTTCTTCCTGGTGGTGGTGCCGGTGGCTGTGTAGGTCTGGGTGACGTCGCCAGCTGCCGCCGTAGCGGTCACCCAGCGGCTGCTGGCCGCGGTCGAAGTGGTCGCGACGGTCAGGCCGACGGCGGCGACGACGGCCAGGGCCGCGCCACTGCCCAGCACGACGCGTAGGCGTTTGTTCTTGAACATCATTCGCTCCTCAGCGCATCGATCGGCGCCAGCTTGGCCGCCCTGGTCGCGGGGTAGACGCCGGCCACCAGGCCGATGCCCACCGAGACGACCAGCGCGAGCACAGTGGCTGGGATGGAGATCGACACGGTCATGCCGATCAGCGGGGTCAGGATGGCCGCCCCGGTGAAGCCGAGGATGATCCCGACGAGGCCGCCGAGCATGCCCAGGATCGCCGCCTCCACCAGGAACTGCCGGCGGATCACTGCAGGCGTGGCGCCCAGCGCCTTGCGCAGGCCGATCTCACGGACGCGTTCGCTCACCGAGACCAGCATGATGTTCATCACGCCGATGCCGCCGACCAGCAGCGAGATCGCCGCGATGCCGCCGAGCAGCAGGGTGAGCACACCGGTGATCGAGGTGGCGGTCTCGACCAGCGAGGCCTGGGTGCTGACGCTGAAGTCGGCGTCGGTGGAAGTCACCTGGTGCGAGGCCAGCAGCGCGGTCTTCACCTGCTGGTAGGCAGCGGAAAGACTGTCGGCGTCCTTTCCGGAGAGGTAGATGGTCGACACCGCGTTGGCTGCGCTCGAGCTGGACAGCCTGGACGCGTAGGTGGTCAGCGGCACCACGACCGTGTCGTCGTCATTGCTGCTGACCGAGGACCCGGCCGATTCCAGCACCCCGATCACCGTGAACGACTGCCCGTTGATGCTGAAGGTCTGCCCGACCGGCGAGCCGGTGGTGAACAGTTCGGTCGCGGTCTCCGAGCCGATCACCGCGACTGACGCGGCGGAGTCGACCTCGGCCTGGCTGAAGAAGCGTCCGCTGCCAACCGTCCGCGCCCGCACGGTCTGCCAGTCGGGCACCGTGCCGACCACGGTCGACGTCCAGGTCGTCGAGCTCGACTGCAGCGAGCCGGACGTGCTCGACGTCGGCGCCACGGCAGCGATGTCGGGGGCGACCTCGGCATCGGCGAGCATGGCCGCGTCCTGGGTGGTCAACGTGGTGGCCGCCCCGCCGCCCCCGCGGAAGCCGCCGGAACTGGTGGTCTGGCTGGGGCTGACGATGATCATGTTCGAGCCGAGCGAGTTGATCTGCGCGGTGATCTGCTGCTGGGCGCCCTGGCCGAGGCCGACGGTCAGCATCACCGCTGAGATGCCGATCAGGATGCCCAGCATGGTCAGCAGCGACCGCATCCGCCGGGCGTTCAGCGCGGCGATCGCGGTGCGAATGGTCTCGCTCCACTCCATCATTTGGCAGCTCCGTGGGTCGGGACCTCGTCGATCAGCAGGCCGTCGTAGATGTGGGACATCTTCTTGGCGCGCTCGGCCACGTCCAGCTCGTGGGTGATCATCACGATCGTCCGGCCGGCGTCATTGAGCTCCTCGAACAGTTCGAGGATCTCGCGGGTGGAGTGCGAGTCGAGGTTGCCGGTTGGCTCGTCGGCGAGGATCAACGTCGGGTTGGTGACCAGCGCTCTGGCCACCGACACGCGCTGCTGCTGGCCGCCGGACAGCTCGCCGGGACGGTGTTCGATGCGATCGGCAAGGCCGACCTTCGTCAGCGCGGACATGGCGCGCTCGCGCCGCTCGTGGGCGGGCACACCGGCGTAGATCATCGGCAGCTCCACGTTTCGCAGCGCGGTCAGGCTGGCCAGCAGGTTGAACTGCTGGAACACGAAGCCGATCTTCTGGTTGCGTACCTCGGCGAGCTGCTTCTCGGTCATCGCGCTCACGTCCACGCCGTCGAGGGTGTAGGTGCCGGACGTGGGTACGTCCAGGCAGCCGATGATGTGCATCAGGGTGGACTTGCCCGACCCGGACGGTCCCATCACGGCGATGTACTCACCCTGCTCGACGTGCAGGTCGATACCGCGCAGCGCCTCCACTTCTACCGAGCCGGTAGCGTAGGTCTTGCGAACCCCAGTCATGTTGAGCATTGGTCAGCGGCCTCCCGTGCCGCCGGCCGGAGGCTGCCCACCGCCAGGGGGCTGGCCGCCGCCGAGACCACCGCCCAGTCCGCCACCGAACTCGAAGCCGCCCTGCTCCTCACTCGAGGAGGTCGACGTCGACGAGGGCATCCGGAACGTGATCTGGACGGTGTCGCCGTCGCTGAGGCCGCTGGTGATCTCGGTGTAGTCGCCGAATACGCGTCCGACTTCGACCGCGACGCTGCTCGTGGCGGATCCGTCGACCAAGGTGACCACGGTGTTGCCGTCGTTCGTGCTGAGCGCTGCGGTGGGCACGGTGAGCACGTTGTCGTAGCTGCCAGTGGTGATCACCGCGGACGCGGTAGTCCCGGAGTAGAGGTCCTTGTGGGTGCCGGACAGGTTGATTACTACTGGGAACGTCGCGGCGCCGTCGCTGGTTGACGTGGCGACGATGCCGACCGAAGCGACCTCGGCGTCCACCTCGTTGCCGTTGACCGTCACTTTCGCGGTCTGGCCGGCCTTGATGCTGCCCAGGTCGGACGCGCCGACCGAGCCTTCGAGCTTCCATTTCGAGGTGGCGATCACGACGAACTGTGCTGAGCTGGAAGAGCTGGTGGACGAGCTGCTGGTGCCGCCGGCCGACGAGCCGCCGGAGCCGCTGCTGGACGATGATCCGCTGCCCACGCTGTCGCCGACCTCGACGCTGACCGTGGCAACGGTCCCGGCGATGGGGGAGCGCAGCGCGGCGTCCGCCAAGTCCTCCTTCGCGCTGGTTAGCGCGGCCTTCGCGGAGTCCACTTGGGCGGACGCGGCGTTGATCGCGGCGTCGCTGCCGTCGTTGTCCTCCACCTCGTCGAGGTTGGCCTCGGCGGAGGTGAGGTTCGCCTCGGCTAGGTCGACCGCGTCGGCCAGCGAGCTGTCGTCGATTGTGGCCAGCTTCTGCCCCTTCTCGACCACGTCACCGGCCTTGACCTTCACCGAGGTCACGGTGCCGGACACAGTGAAGCTCACATTGGACTGTTTGCTCGGGCTGAGCGTGCCCTCAAGGCTGACGGACTGGGTCTGGGTGCCCAGCGTGGCCTGCGCGGTTTGGGTGAACGCGCCCCGGTTGCCCGTCGCCTTGGGTTGCAGCAACATCCAGGTGCCCACACCAGCGCCGGCGACCAGCGCGACCGCTAGGCCTGCGATCAGCCAGGTCTTCCAGGTCATGCGAAACCGGCGCTTCGGCTTGACGGGCGGTGGGATGGATTCAGTCCTATCGGTTGCCATTCCAGCGTTCTCCTTCGGGCACCTTGCCCACGCATCGAACGCTATGGAAGTGACCTGTGCCGAGTCCTGTGCGAACCTGTGTCCGAGCTGTGCGCACGCGTGTTCTTGGTGTTCAGCGGTCGGCTTCCCCGGCTCAGCCTTCCCGGCCAGGACATGGGACAAACCTGCCACCCATCCGTGGTGGTGGACGGATACCGGCCAGATTCTGCAACTGGCGGCAGCTTTGTCCCGTTTCGGAGCGCCGCCGGTCAGCGCAACTCGGCCAGCGGCCACAGTTCGCTGAGATCGCTGTGAATCCCGGACGCCTGAACGCGGCGCGCGGTGATCGCGTCCGTCCACGACAGGCGGCCAGTCGCCAGTTCCAGCAGCGTGCCCGCGTCGGTCTGCACCACATTCGGCGGGGTACCCCGGGTATGCCGGCCGCGCTCACCGATACCGAGCTGCACCGCGGCGAACGGTGGCACCCGCAGCTCCACGCTGCCGCCCGGGTGCGTGCGGCCGAGCAGCGCGCAGATGGTCCGGGCCGAAGCGGCCAGTTCGGCCCTCGTCAGCGGAGCCGAGGCGTCGCCCAGTCTGGCATTGATGCTTCGCAGCTCCTGCAGCTGGCTCGCCGACACCTTGCTTCGCACCTTCCAGACGCTAGCATCGCGCTCGTGACCCGCAACGAGAGCTTGTCCGGGCGTCTGGCGCGACTGGGTTTCGCCGATGCCGGCAGGGCTGCGGAGTTGGTTGCTGAATGGGCCCACTGGGGCAGCGCCGACCAGATCGAACTGGCGCTGGTCGAGCTACCGGGTTGCGCCGACCCGGATCTTGCCCTCACCGGTTTCGACCGTCTCCTGCGCGCGCGGCCGGACCTGCTCGCCGAGCTCGAGTCGCACCCCGGTTTCACGGACCGGATCTGTGCTGTGTTGGGTTCGAGCGTCGCGCTGAACCAGCATCTCGGCACGCATCCCGACGACGCGGAGGTGCTCAAGGGCAGCATCGAGCGCCGCACCCCCGCTGAGCTTCGCCGTGAGTTGCTCGACGCCGTCGGCGCGGACGCGGACGTCTCCGAGCCGGTCGCCGATCCCAGCCAATCGGACGCGCTGCGTCGTGCCTACCGACGAGCCCTGCTGCGCATCGCCGCCCGCGATCTGTGCGCGCCGGACCCGCTGGTCGAGTTGCCCGAAGTGGCTGGGGAGCTGGCCGATCTGGCCGATGCTACGGTCGAATGCGCGCTGGCCCTGGCCCGCGGCGAAGTCCCCGGCTGGGAGCAGTGCCGCCTGGGCATCATCGCCCTGGGCAAGACCGGTGCCCGCGAGCTCAACTATGTCAGCGACGTCGATGTGCTCTACCTGGCCGAGCCGTCGATTCACTCCGACGGCACCCCGGCCTGCGACTCCGGCACCGCCATCACGATCGCGAACCGCCTGGCCAGCGCGCTGTCCCGGGTTTGCTCTGCGCATACCGCCGCCGGCACGATCTGGCCGATCGACGCTGCCCTGCGTCCCGAGGGCAAGGCCGGGCCGTTGGTGCGGACGCTGGCGTCCCATCGCGCGTACTACGAGAGGTGGGCCAAGAACTGGGAGTTCCAGGCCATGCTCAAGGCCCGGCCGATGGCCGGTGACCTGGCGCTCGCGCAGGAGTTCGTCGACATGATCTGGCCGATGGTCTGGCAGGTCGCGGACAACGACCAGTTCGTTGGTGAGACCCAGGCGATGCGCAAGCGGGTGATCTCGCTGCTGCCGCCGAAAGAGGCACAGGTGGAGATCAAGCTGGGCGCGGGCGGTCTTCGCGACGTCGAGTTCACCGTGCAGTTGCTGCAGTTGGTGCACGGCCGGTCGGACGAGCGGCTGCGGCTGCGCGGCACCTTCGAGGCGCTGACCGCACTGGTCGACCACGGCTATGTCGGTCGCGGGGACGGCCATGACCTCGGCACTGCCTACCGCTTGCAGCGCCTGCTGGAGCATCGGGTGCAGCTGTACCGGTTGCGCCGCACCCATCTGATGCCGGCCGACGAGGCGAATCAGCGCTGGCTGGCGCGCAGCGTGGGGCTCAGTGAGACCAAAGAGCTGATGCATCTTTGGCGCTCGACCACGCGCCGCGTGCTGACCCTGCACCAGCGCGTGTTCTACTCGCCGCTACTGGAGACCGTTGCGCGGATCCCGTCCGCCCAGGTGCGGCTCACCCCGGAGGCCGCCGAGATCCGCCTGCGCGCACTCGGCTACGACGATCCGAAGGCTGCGCTGCGCCATATCCAGGCGCTCAGCACCGGCATCTCGCGGCAGTCGGAGATTCAGCGGCAGCTCCTCCCAGCGATGCTCACCTGGTTCACCGCAGGGCCGAATCCTGACCACGGCCTGCTGGCGTTCCGGCAGATGTCGGAAGCCCTTGGTAGTACACCGTGGTACCTTCGCGCGCTCCGGGACGGGGACGCGATGGCCGAGCACCTGGCCCGCATTCTGGCCTCGTCGCGCTACGCGGTGGACCTGCTGTTGCGCGCCCCGCAGAATGCGGCGCTGCTCGGCGACCCGGACGGGCTGCGTCCGCGTCCGGCGGCCGAGGTGCTCACCCAGATGCTGACTGCGGCGCGCCGGCATGATTCGGACGTGGCCGCGATCGCGGCCGTCCGCGCGTCCCGGCGAAGCGAACTGCTGCGGCTGGCCATGGCTGACCTGCTCGGCCAGACTGATCTCGCCACGCTCGGGACGGCCCTCTCCGACCTGGCGGGCGCAACTATCGACGCAGCGCTCGAGGTGGCCGGACGCGGGGTAGCCGCTCCGCCGATCGCCGTGATCGCGATGGGCCGCTGGGGTGGACGCGAACTGGCCTACGCCTCGGATGCCGATGCGATGTTCGTGGCCGCGGACAGTGACGATCCGGGGGCGACCAAGGCGGCGATGACGGTGATCAGCCGGCTGCGCTCGCTACTGTCGCGGCCCGGGCCCGACCCGGCGCTGGAGATCGACATCGACCTGCGGCCGGAAGGCAAGGGCGGCGCGTTGGTCCGCAGCCTCAGCTCGTATCGCGCGTACTACGCCAGATGGTCGTCCACCTGGGAGGCGCAGGCGCTGCTGCGGGCCGGGGTGGGTGCCGGCGACCGCGACCTGGGCGCGGCACTGCTGGCTTCGATCGATGCGATTCGCTACCCCGAAGCCGGGCTGGCCAGGGCCCAGGTGCTGGAGATCCGCAAGCTCAAGGCGCGCATGGAGGCCGAGCGGTTGCCCCGCGGCGGTGATCCGTCCGGGCATGTGAAGCTGGGCCCGGGGGGTCTCTCCGATGTGGAGTGGGTCGTGCAGCTGTTGCAGTTGCAGCACGCAGCCGCCTTGCCCGGCCTGCGCACCACAAACACCCTGGCGGCGCTCGCGGTCGCGGTCGAGAACGAGCTGGTGACGGTTGACGACGCCGAGGCGCTGCGTTCTGCCTGGGTGCTCGCGTCCCGGATTCGCAACGCGGTCATGCTGCTGCGCGGCCGCGTCGGCGACCGGCTGCCGACGGACTCCCGCGAGTTGTCGGCTGTCGCCCAGGTGCTCGGTTACGCGAAGGGCGAGTCGTCGCTGCTGGTCGAGGACTACCGGCGGCACGCGCGGATGGCCCGGCAGGTGATGGACCGGCTCTTCTGGGGAGCGCCCTGAGCCCAGCGTGCCGACCTGACCGGACGGCGCGAGTAGGCTGAGGCTCGATGAGCGCCATCCAGAACCCAGATCTGCCCACGACGACCGCCAGCCTGTCTGGCTGGGGCCGTACCGCCGCCACGACCGCCCAGGTCCTGTCGACGCCCGATGTCGAACTGATCGCCGAGGCGGTCGCCCAGGTCGCCGGCCACAACGCCGACTCGCCCTCGCACCTGTCGCGAGGCGTGATCGCCCGCGGCCTCGGCCGCTCCTACGGCGACGTGGCGCAGAACGCCGGTGGGCTGGTGGTCGACATGACCCCGCTCGACCGCATCCACTCCATCGACCCGGACGCAGCCCTGGTCGACGTGGACGCCGGGGTCAGCCTGGACGCGCTGATGCGCGCCGCGCTGCCGTACGGCCTGTGGGTGCCGGTGTTGCCCGGAACCCGCCAGGTGACCGTCGGCGGTGCCATCGGCTGCGACATCCACGGCAAGAACCACCACAGCGCGGGATCGTTCGGCGACCACGTCGCTTCCCTGCAGCTGCTGGTGGCCGACGGCCGCGTCCTCACCCTCGCCCCGGACGGTACGCCCGACGACCCGGACGCGACCCTGTTCTGGGCCACCATCGGCGGCGTCGGCCTGACCGGCATCATCCTGCGGGTGGTGCTGAAGATGACCCGCACTGAGACCGCCTATTTCCTCGCCGACGGTGTGGTCACGCACACCCTGGACGAGACGATCGCGGTCCACTCCGACGGCTCCGAGGCGCGCTACGACTACTCCAGCGCCTGGTTCGACGCGATCAGCCCCGAGCCGAAGCTGGGCCGGGCGGCCTTGTCGCGGGGCTCGCTGGCCACCCTCGACCAGTTGCGTGAGCACGCGCCGAAGCTGGCGGCCGACCCGCTGGCCTTCAACGCCAAGCCGCTGTTCGAGCTGCCGGACGTGTTCCCGAACGGCTTGGCGAACAAGTTCACGTTCGGCCTGCTGGGCACCGCCTGGTACGCGAAGAGCGGCAACTACACCGACAAGATCCAGAGCCTCACCGGCTTTTACCACCCGCTGGACATGTTCAGCGAGTGGAACCGCGCCTACGGCTCGCACGGCTTCCTGCAGTACCAGTTCGTGGTGCCGCCGGCTGCGATCGCCGAGTTCAAGCAGCTGATTCGAGACATCCAGGCGTCCGGGCACTACTCGTTCCTGAACGTGTTCAAGCTGTTCGGCGAAGGCAACCGGGCCCCGCTCAGCTACCCGATGTCCGGCTGGAACGTCTGCGTGGACTTCCCGATCAAGGCAGGTCTGCACGAGTTCCTGGCCGGGCTGGACGCGCGCGTGCTCGAGTTCGGCGGGCGGCTGTACACGGCCAAGGACTCGCGCACCACCGCTGCTACCTTCCATGCGATGTACCCGGAAGTGGACGCGTGGATCGCCACCCGGCGCCGGATCGATCCGCACGGGGTCTTCGTGTCTGATCTCGGCCGCCGGCTCGAACTCGTCTGAATCGGACGCCAGAACGGTCCCTGAGCCTGACGAAGGGCCACCACCACAAGGAGTTACCAAAGTGATCGATGCCACCGGCAACCCCCAGACCATCCTGCTGCTCGGGGGCACGTCCGAGATCGGGCTGGCCATCGTCAAGGCGTACCTGGCCAAGCAGCCCGTCCGGGTGGTGCTGGGCGTGCAGCCCGGCGATGAGCTGCGGGACGCAACCGTCGCCGAGCTGAAGGCAGCGGGCGCGTCGGAGGTCGACGCTCTCGACTTCGACGCCACCGCTTTCGACACCCACGAGAGCGTGATCGACGCGGCCTGGAAGATCGCCGATATCGACGTGGCCGTGGTCGCGTTCGGCCTCCTCGGCGATGCCGAAGAGGTGTGGCAGGACCAGGCCAAGGCCGTCCAGATCGCTCAGGTGAACTACACCGGCGCGGTGAGCGTCGGCGTCCTGCTCGGGCAGCGAATGAAGGCGCAGGGCTACGGCCAGATCATCGCGATGAGCTCGGTCGCCGGCGAACTGGTGCGGCGATCGAACTTCGTCTACGGCTCCACCAAGGCTGGGTTGGACGGCTTCTACCGACTGCTCGGCGAGGCGCTCGCGCCGTTTGGCCCGAAGGTGCTGGTGGTGCGTCCGGGCCAGGTGCGGACGCGGATGTCTGCCGACGTGAAGGAAGCACCGCTCACGGTGGACAAGGAGCAGCTCGCCACCCAGGTGGTGGACGCGGCCCGCAACGGCGCCAAGGTCATCTGGGTGCCGGCCCCCTTCCAGTTCGTGATGATGGTGCTCAAGCACATCCCGAAGCCGATCTTCCGGCTGCTCCCGCTCTAGG
>JAKOQD010000209.1 GCA_029778515.1 Actinomycetes bacterium | reverse complement strand
GCTTCTTCCTTAGCGGTCTGAATCTTGGACTGTTCGTCCGTGGTTGTGGAATCCACGTCGAGTCTCCTTTCGCTTGTCGTTGGGGCGGTTTACCCCCCGGCAGTTGCCACATACGCATGGGTGGCATCGCTCACATCCGCGAATGGACAACGCACGCGCGGGTACGCGCGCAGCAACCAAACATGCAAGGAGTTGAACCAGAAATGGATTCCACAACGTCCCTCGGACGCGAAGCCCTCGACCGCGTGACCGGGGCCGCACAGCGGCTGGCCGGCAGCGTCACGGGGCGCGACGACCTCACTCGGGAAGGCGAGTTGCACAAGCAACGGGCCGACGTCGCCGCAGATGCGCGGATCGAGCAAGAGCGCGCCGCCGCGAGCCAGGAACTGGCCGAGGCGGAACAGGCAGAACGCGAGGCTGCCTCTGAGCGGGCCGAACTGATCGCCGAGAAGCAGCGGCAGGAGGAGATGGCCCGCGCTGAGCGAGACGGAGCGGCGCAGGAGGCTGCCGTCTCCGCTGCGACCCGGCGCGCCCAAGACGCGGCCCAGGCCGACGCCCGCCGTGCCATGCAGCAGGCCGAGGCGAAAGTGCAGGCAGCGCAACGGCGCAAGGAAGCGGCACAGCGCCACAGCGCCGAGTTGGGCTTGCAGGCCCGGCTGGCGGCCGACAGGGCGGAGTCCTTCGAGCAAGAGCCGAGCACGCTGGTCGGCAAGTCGTTCGCCCGCGGTCTGGCCACAACCCGGCTGCCGCTGACCGCACTCGAACGCCTCACAGGTCACCGGGATGGGCAGTGGGCACCGTCGGTGCTCTTCGGCCGGTTCGAAGCCGCGGTGCTGCAGACCGCTGGCGGGGTCCTGCGCAACGAGGACCTGCAGCGGCAGGGCCGGTCCCGGCAGGCGGCCGCCCACTCTCTGGAGGAGGCAGCCACAACAGGTGCCCAAGCCGAGCAGGTGCAAGCCGAGGCGCAGGTCCAGGAGAAGCGGGAGGTCCGAGCGGCGCGACAAGCCCAGCAGCAGGCCGAGCGCGACGCGGCCGAGCAGACCCAGCAGGCTCAGCAGCGGGCAAAGGCCCGCGAAAAGGACATCGAGAAGACGACGCAGGCGCGTAAGCGCACCGTGGCCAAGCGTGCTGCGTCTGCTCAACAGGGTCAGCGCAACCGACGCCGCACCGACGCACTGAACGAGGCGCAGGACTCCGAGCAGGCCGCGAGCAAGAAGGCCACTGCGGCCCGCAAGGAGCAGAAGGTCGCGGAGCTGGACAAGGAGATCGCCAACTCTCGGCGTACTCGTAAGAGCAGCAGTTGACCGAAGGGGGCCCGGCCATCCCCCTTTCGGAACTGCGGTTTCGGTGTCTAACCCGACGTTAGATGGCACGTGAGACACCGAAACCCGCGAGCGAGTTGTTGCCGGAGCACAAAAGGGGGCCGGGAGGAAGCCGCCACTTCCTCCCGGCCGGCGGACGGCAGGGGATCCGTCCGAGGTCCGCGGGAACGTGCGCCACCCCCGCGGAGTCTGTGTGATCAGCCAGGCATGGTCTGCCCGCCGACCGGTGCCAGCACCTCGCCGCTGTAGTACGACGAGAGCCGGTTGCTGGCGAAGAACACGTAGGACGGGGCGATCTCGTCCGGCTGGGCCGCGCGTCCCATCGGGGTGTCCGTGCCGAAACCCTTGACCTGTTCCTCGTCCATGGTGGCCGGGATCAGGGGGGTCCAGACCGGGCCCGGCGCGACGGCGTTGACCCGGATGTTCCGGTCCACCAACGCCTGCGCCAGCGAGTAGGTGAGCGTGATGATCGCCCCCTTGGTCGCCGAATAGTCGAGCAATGTCTTGTGCCCCTGGAGACCCGTGATGGAGGCGGTGTTGATGACAGCGGACCCTTCCTTCATGTGGGCAAGCGCTGCCTGAGTGACGAAGAACGTGGCCTCGATGTTGGTGGCGAACGTCCGCTGGAACTGCTCGTAGGTGAGGTCCTCGACATTGTCGACAGGACTCTGGAAAGCCGCGTTGTTGACCAGAATGTCGAGCCGACCGAGTTCGGCCACGGTCTTCTCGACCACTTCGGCACGGTGTCGGTGCTCGGACAGATCGCCGGGGATCACCACGGCGCGCCGTCCGGCCGCCTCGACCAACTCAGCGGTCTTGCGGGCATCCTCGTCTTCGTTGAGATACGCGATCGCGACGTCGGCGCCCTCCTTGGCGAACGCGACGCAGACCGCCCGGCCGATGCCGCTGTCGCCGCCGGTCACCAAAGCGACCTGACCCTCGAGCAATCCGCTGCCCCGGTAGTCGCGCATCTCATCGCGCGGCTGCTGCGCCATCTGCTCCTCGGACCCCGGGTACGGGATCGTCTGGGCAGGGTGCTCTGCAGTCATGGCGGCCCTGTACCCATCACCGACCGGTCGTATACCCGCAGGACTCGGTCGCTCAAGATCGGGTACGACCCACCGGTGACAACTCCCCCGATCCCCGACCACTCCGAGGCCTTCTGGGGCCCGGTGCTCGGCAATACCCATCCGGAGCACCACCTTGCCGACGATCACGAAGTTCTGGTGGTCGGCGCCGGCATCGTCGGGCTCACGACCGCCCTGCTGCTGGCCCGGCGCGGCGTGGACGTGGCCGTCGTGGATGCGAGCAGGCCGGGTTCGGGGACCACCAGCAGATCCACGGCGAAAGCCACGCTGCTGCACGGAACGCTGAGTGGGACCATTCGCCGCAAGCACGGCGCCGACGCGGTCCGGCACTACGTCATGGCCAACCGCAGCGGACAGGATCTGATCCGCGACACCTGTGATGGCGGCGTCGACACCCAGATCCGCGACTCCTGGACCTACGCCACGACCCGAAAGGGTGCCGACGCGGTGCTCCAGGAGCAGGAAGCCCTCGCCGAGGCTGGCCTGCCGGCGGAACTGGCCGAACCGTCCGAACTACCCTTCGCCACCGAAGCCGCAGTCCGGCTGCGTGATCAGCTGCAGATCAACCCGAGTCAGTACCTAGCGGCCCTGCAGGCAGAACTCGTTGCGATGTCAGTTCCCATCGCCTGGCCCTACCGGGTGACCGGAATCGACAGTCACGAAGGCCGGCTGCGGGCGACGAGCACGCAAGGGCTGAGCACGACCGCCCGCTGGATCGTGCTGGCGACCCTGCTGCCCTTCCCGTTGCGCACGCTGATGTTCGCCACCGCCACGCCGCAGCGCTCGTACGCCATGGCCTGCCGGATCGAGTCCCCGTTGCCGCTGGGCATGTATCTGTCGGCGGACTCACCCACTCACTCGCTGCGGACCGGGCTGTCGCCCAGCGGAGAGGAACTGCTGCTGGTCGGCGGCCACGGGCACCCGGTCGGCAAGAAGTTGCCCGCCTCCCAGCATCTGCAAGGGCTGGCCGATTGGACCCACGAGCAGTTCGGCGTGCGGGAGTTCACCCACCGCTGGTCGGCGCAGGACTTCCGCAGCAGCGACTCACTGCCCCAGGTCGGGCCCTCACCACTGGGTCCACCGCGGGTACTCATGGCCACGGGCTTCGGTAAGTGGGGCATCACCAACGGTTCGGCCGCCGCCCAGATCCTCGCCGGGTACGTCACTGACGAGCTGCCGGAATGGGGCCGGCTGTACCGGCCGCGGATCACGTCCGGGCTGTCGGGCTGGCGGCAGTTGGTCGTGCAGAACGCCGACGTCGCCGCGCACCTGGCGAAGGGCTGGCTGCTGGAGCCACGGCTGGCGACCGACGGCAACGCCGTACGCAGAGACCTGCCCGTGCCCGAGGCGGAGAGCACGGTGGATGGCGTCCGCCGCGTGTGTAGCGCGGTCTGCACGCACCTCGGTGGAATCGTCCGCTGGAACGATGCCGAGAACAGCTGGGACTGCCCGTTGCACGGATCCCGGTTCGGGCCGGACGGCAGCGTGCTCAGCGGGCCGGCGACGGAACCACTGCGGATGATCGCCAACGGAGTATCGTCGGGGCAACGGCAGTAATGGAAGGGCACGCTCTGGTGGACGACCGACGCGCGAACAGGCTGCTTGCAGCCGGCATCGGCGTTCTTGCTCTCATCGCCATAGTGATGCTGCTCTTCCACCTTCCGCTGTCGCCGACGCTGGGGATCAGCGTGGTCGCGTTCGCGCTGTACCTGCCACCGCGGCACACCCTGATTCTGGCCATCGTCGCCGTGCTGACCGCTATGGCTGTCCTGGCAATACTGCCGATGGCCGACAAACAGATCCGGTTCACCAACTCCGCTCTGGCGGCGGCGCTGGCCGTGTCGGTGAGCTGGGCCATCGACCAACG
>JAKOQD010000208.1 GCA_029778515.1 Actinomycetes bacterium | reverse complement strand
CCGTGGCAGTTCAACGAAGCCGAGCTGCTGGCCGAACTCGAACAGGCCCGACGCGTCCGCGATCAACACAACGCCCGCTGGCTCGCCCTGCTGGCTGAGGCCGAGAAACGCGAAGCCTGTCTGCGCCGCGACAGCGTCCCCACCAGCAACTGGCTGGTCAACCAGAACAGCCACTCCGCCCGGTCCGCCCGCAACGAAGTGCGCCTCGCCATGAAGCTGGTCGCGGCCCCGATGATCGCTGACGCGCTCGCCGCAGGGCGGATGTCCACCGAACAGGCCGCAGCAATCGTCAACGGGCTCGAACGGCTACCCGGCCAGCTCGACCAGCAGCAACGCGAACAGATCACCCAACAACTCGTCGGCTTCGCCGGTGAGTTCGGCCCGTCCGGTTTGGCCCGGCTGGTGAACCGGGCCGTGGAAGTCGTGGCACCCGAAATCGCTGAGGACGCCGATCGCAAGGCAGTTGAACGCCTGGACGCGCAACAGCGCCGCGACCGGTACCTCACCTGGCGCCAAGACCTCGAAGGCGCCTGGATCATCAACGGCAAGCTACCCACCCTCGTCGGCGAACAGCTCATCGGGGTGCTGCGTGCGCTGGCCAGCAAGCACCGCAAACAGGTGCTGCTCACTGGTGAGCCGATCGCCCGCTCCCAAGCCGCAGCAGACGCCCTGGTCATGCTGGTCGACCACTTCCAGTCCTGCGGTGTCGCGCCCACGTACGGCGCCGACCGTCCCCGCGTCATCATCACCATCGACCACGAAACCCTGTGCGGCAAACTCGGCACCGCCACCCTGCTCAGCACCGACCAGCCGATCACCGCAGCGGACGCGCGCCGGCTGGCCTGCGACGCCGACATCCTGCCGGTCGTGATGAACGGCAACTCCGTCCCCTTGGACGTCGGCCGGGAGAAGCGACTGTTCACCAACGAACTGCGCCAACTACTCATCCTGCGCGACCGCGGCTGCACCCTACCCGGCTGCGACCGGCCACCCGCCGAAACCGAGGCCCACCACCGCAAACCCTGGTGGGACGGCGGTCAAACCTCCCTCGACAACGGCGTCCTGCTCTGCAGCTTCCACCACCACCTCGTCGAACCCAACCCGAACGGACCACCCGACCGCCAGTGGCTGATCCGACTCGACCACCGCGGACTCCCCGAGTTCGCTGCCCCACTACGACCCGGACAAACCCAACGCATCTGGCGACAGCACGAACGATTTCGCGGGGTCGGCTGATTGGGGCTGCGCTGTACTGGCGGCAGTTCGGAGATCCCGGCCTGCGCCGGGATGACAAGGCTGGTCTCGACTAGCCGACGTCCTCTTGGGACTCAGGCTCGATCGCCGCGGCGGGTGAAACCGGGTCGGCAGTCACCGGCATACGCGCCGGGGCGGCCACCGGGAACGACAGGTCGATGGTACGGACGGTGCGCGGCGCCAGCGGCGTCGAAACGTAAGTGGGTCTCGTGATCGGGATCGGATCCCACAACGAGCCCACCTTGCCGATCGGCACGCTCAGCTCCACGGAATGCTCATGCTCAGCCACCTGATCGGCGGTCAGCACGATGGCCACCGTCTCCTCATCGCCGCACTCGCGGATCTTCCGGGCACGCTCAGCCAGTCCCGCCCGCAACGTCCGGACACTGAATCTGGCCACCACCAGGAACGCCACGATCAGGCCGGCCGGAATCAGCGCCGACCACCAAGCGCCCACGCCAAGCACCACCAAGCCAGCGACGATCAGTTGCACCACCAGCAGGAACATCAGCACCCGTCGCCGGCGCTGCGCGGCACGCTCGTCAAGCAGCCGCAGCTCGCGCAGCTGTGCTCGCCGGGTGAGTGGCGTCGAAACCGGCACCGTCCCCGGATCGGCCTCAGCCAGCGACGTGCCGCTGCGAACGATCGTCACGTCCGGGGTGAACGGAATCGCCGCGTCCGCATCATCTTCGGCGGTTTCGACGTTGCGATGGTGCAGGAAGTAGGGAATGAGGTATATCAACCAGAAGGCTGCGATCACAGCGAAGATCAGCCCGGTCATTCCCACACCTCGAACCGTATTGTGCGAGCGTCTCGAACCAGCCGACCGCGGGCGGAGTGTCGAGCAAATCAGGCGGTTTGGCGCAATATTCCTTGGTCGCGACCAGCTCAGCCAGCGCTCGGCACGCTCTTGGCGCGTTCGTATCGGGCGAGCACTCCTTCGGGCACCTCTTCTGCGGTCAGCACGAACATGTCGTGATCGCGCCAGTCGCCGTCCACGTGCATGTAGCGCTCGCGGCGTCCCTCGTAGCGGAAGCCGAGCTTGCGAACCACCGCGAGGCTGTTTGTGTTCTCCGGGCGGATTGCGATCTCGACGCGGTGCAGCCGGAGCGTCGTGAAGCAGTAGTCGCAGGCCATTGCCACCGCCGTGGGGATGATCCCGCGACCGGCCCACTTCGGGTCGATCCAGTAGCCGATCTGCGCCCAGCAGGCCGACCCGCGGGTGATGCCGGTAACGGTCACCTGGCCGACGAACAGCCGCCTTTTTGTGTCCGACGGGGTGTATTCGACCGCCCACGGCAGCATCTGTCCGCGCCGGGCACGCGCCGAGAACTGCGCCACCAACTGCCGGAACGTCAGTCCCGGTTCGACCGCATCAGCCGGACGGGAGGAGTCCCACGGCTTGAACCACGCTCCGGCACGGCGGCGGATGCGTGCCCACTCGGCCTCGTCCCGGCGACGCAACGGACGCAATGTGATTGCGCCGTGAGTCAGCCGTACCGGCCAGTGGACTCTCATCCCGGGCTCAATACAACAGCCACAGCGACACGTCGCCGTGCGCTGCGATGTTGTCGCCGGCGGGCACGACGACCACCGCGTTCGCGTCCGCGAGTTCGGCAGCACCTGGCACAGCGACCGGAATCGGCGTCACCCCACGGGAGGTGTGCCTGGCCAGCAGCAGCCGGGTGCGGTCCGCGTCCGCCTCGATGTCGGTGGTCACCGGTGCAGTCACCTCGGTGGGCAGGTAGGCCTCGACGCCAGCCAGCTTCTGTAGCAACGGACGCCCGAACAGCAGGTAGGTCAGGTAGGCGGCTACCGGCTCATTCGGCAGCACCAGCACCGGCGTTTTCTCGCTGCCCACAAGGGAGAACACCTGCCGACCGGGCAGCGCGTCCACCTCAGCGGTGTCGACCGCGCCGACCGTGCCGAGCAGGTTCACCAGCTCGTCGGTGGCATCGGCGACCAGCAGCACCAGGTCGGCCCGCACCAACTGCTCCGACAACGATCGCTCCAGCGCCTTCGGCTCCGGATCGGCGATCGCGGCCGGGAACACCTGCGCCCCGTCGGTGCGCGCGCTGGCGGCCAGCAGCACCGTGCCGGAGTCGTAGCGTTGATGCAGTTGGGTCAGCGGCAGTCCGGGTTCAACCAGCTCGCGCGCGGCGGTGAGCACCACCACCCGCGGACGCGGCCGCGCCAGCACCTTGTCGTGGCCGACTTCGGCCAGCAGCCCGATTGCCCTCGGGGTGAGCTTCACCCCGGTTTCGAGCAGCGCGTCGCCGTCGGAGATCCGTGAGCCCAGCATCTGCAGGTTCTGCTGGAACGTCGCTTCGCCGACGAAGCGGACGTCCTCGCCCAGCACCACGCCATCGGCCAGCGGGACGACCGCGTCCGCACCTTCGGGGATGGGTGCGCCCTGCTCGACCTTGACCGCGGTACCCGGGGTCAGCGGGGCGCCGCGGAACCCACCGGCCGCGATCTCGTCCACCACCGGTAGCACCACCGGACGGGATTCGCTGGCGCCGACCAGGTTCGCCGCGCGCACTGCCCATCCGTCCGTCGTGGCCGAAGTGAAGGTGGGCAGATCGATGTCGGCGGTGATCGACTCGCACAGGGTCAGCCCGGCCGCGTCAAGCAGCCCGATGCCGAACGGCCGCAGGCTCGGCACGTTTGCCAGCAGGTAGTCCCGATGATCGTCGATACTGCGAACCGCAGCGGCGCTGGCATCGGGTGCACCCGGCAATAGCTTGGGTTCTGGAACCAGTGCCTCGGCGGGCGCTTCTTCCTTGGCTCGGGTGAAGAGTGGCATGGCTTTACGATAAGTCAATGACACCCGGCGCCAGCGAAGGCCAGCCGCGAGCCAGCCATTCCGCTCTCGCGAAGGCGGCGCTGCGCGAGCAGCTTCGCGCGGCGCGGATGGCCCGGATCGCCGACGCCAGGGCCGAATCGAGCCGCACCAGCCGTGCGGTCACGCTCGCCTCAGGCGCTGCTGTGGTCGCTGCCTATGTCTCGCGTCCGGACGAGCCGGACACCGCACTGCTCCTGGAATGGCTGCACCACAGCGGTGTTCGGGTGCTGCTGCCGGTGCTCACCCGGGAGCCGGACTGGGCCTGGTACTCGGGTCAGGCGGGTCTGGTTGCTGGACCGCTGGGCATCCGGCAGCCGAGCGGCCGGCCGCTGGGCGCGGACGCGCTCGCCCAAGCGGATGTGATCTGGCTGCCCGGGCTGGCCGGCACCACCGCTGGGGACCGGCTCGGCACCGGGGGTGGCTGGTACGACCGCGCCCTCGGCTCCGCCCGATCGGACGCGCAACTCGGCCTGTTGCTCTTCGACGAAGAGGTGCTGCCCGACCTGCCGACGGAGGACTGGGATCGGCGCGTCCACTTCCTGGTCACGCCGTCGCGGCTGGTGACGTGCGCTGCGGAATAGCCGAGCGGGTTTCCGAGTTTCGCTAGGTGCTCGGTAAGATTTCCCTCGGCGCCCTTGGCGAACCT
Organism: Actinomycetes bacterium; assembly: GCA_029778515.1. Next base: position 13,719 of record JAKOQD010000208.1, on the reverse strand, counting down.
TCCCAAGCGGCACCGAAGCCACCGAGCAACCTGCCGGCCAGCGCGAACCAGGAAGTGAAGATGCCCACCTATCAGTACCGCTGCACGTCGTGTGCGAACGAACTGGAAGCCGTCCAGAAGTTCACCGACGATCCGCTGACTGATTGCCCCGACTGCGACGGCAACCTGCGCAAGGTTTACAACGCCGTCGGCGTGGTGTTCAAGGGTTCGGGCTTCTATGCCACCGACAACCGCACCAAGGGCAAGACCAATGCGGCCAAGCCCGTCGAGACATCTGCGGCAGGCTCGGCGACGAGTGACGCCAAGTCGTCCGCGCCCAAGTCATCCACAGGGGCGAGCACCGCAGCCTGAGCCTGTGGATGGGTGACGGAAATTCCGCTCACCTGCCGAAGATGTGGGTGTGCAAGCTCATCGCCATCTGCATAGCCTGTGTCGCGCCTTCCGTTGGCATCGACGCTTCTTCGCCGCCTTGTTCGCGGCGATCGCCGTTTTCGCCGCGCTCTCGGTAGTGGCTGCGCGCGGGGACACCGGGACGTTCGCGGTGGTGGCCGTCCGCACGATCGCCGGCGGCGCGGTGGTGACCGAGGCGGACGTCGGCGTGGTGCGCGTGCCTGCATCAGTCTTGCCAGCGGAGGCGTTCACTGAAGCGGACGCGGTCGTCGGGCAGACGGTGATCGCACCGGTACCCAGCCGCCGGGTGCTCAGCCCGTCCGATCTGCTGGGAGGCAGCAGCCAGGTGGCGGACGGCAAGCTCGCGCTGCCGGTCCGCTTCGAGGACGCTGGCGCGCTCGGCCTGCTCCGGGTGGGCACGATCATCGATGTCTTGGGCGCCAGCGAGACCGGATCCGGCTTTGGGGTGATCGCGGCCAAGGTACGGGTGGTGGCAATTCCGCAATCCGAAGGTGGCGGGCTGCTCGGGGCAAGCGAAACCAAGATCGTCTTGATCGAAGTCACGCCAGCGCAGGCTGAATCGATCTCGGCCGCCTCCAGCGTCGCAACATTGAGCTTCGCCTTGCACTGATCAGCGCAGAAACCGGGTAACACCACCCGCGCTAGCCAATGGAGGGAGAATTATGAAGGGCTTCAAGGATTTCCTGATGCGGGGAAACCTCATCGACCTGGCGATCGCGTTCATCCTGGGCGCGTCGTTCGGAAATGTCGTCACCGCGTTCACCCAGATCATCATGGACATCATCGGGCTGATCGGCGGCAACCCCGACTTCAGCTCGGTGAACATCGGCGGCGTGAACGTGGGCGTGTTCATCACCGCGGTGGTCTCGTTCGTGATCATGGCCGCGGTGCTGTACTTCGGGGTCGTCAAGCCGTACGAGTCGATCAAGGCGTACACCGCGAAGACCGAGGCTGAGCCTGAGGCCGGCGCACCGACGTCCGAGGATCTGCTCACCGAGATCCGCGACCTGCTGAAGGCACAGAAGTAGCACCGGCCGCCACCCCCGTCATCCCGGCCTACACAGTCATCCCGGCGTAGGCCGGGATCCCACCACACAGTCATCCCGGCGCAGGCCGGGATCTCTGGGCGTGATCGGGGAGCTCGGCCCGACTGCTAGCGGCCAGGCTCACACACCGTGATGGGGCGGCACGTCCCGCAGAAGCCGTTCCTCGTCCGGACTCAGTCGAGTCCGTCCGGACGGGGGACGGCTTTCGAGCACCTGTAGGTCGAGCAGTGCCCGGGTGGCCCCGAGCGCGGCATGGAACTGCGCCGCGCCACAGCCCGTCCGTAGTTCCGCGGGCACGAAGTGCGGCCAACTGAGGTCGCCTGTTACCCGGCTCAGTGCATGCTCTAGAATGCGCTCCCGCGACCAGCCGCCTTGCTCGAGTTGAGTGACCAGCCGCTCAGGATTCGGCTCATCACCCGGTCCGCCATCAGCAGCCACATCGAGGTCCAGCTCGTCCCCGGTCAGCGCAAACCCGAGAGCGATGTGCCAGCGTCCGCTCACCGGTAGGTCGCCGGCGTCCCCGGGTCGTCGAGCTGCACCTGCCCGACCACGGAGGAAGGTGCATCGAAATGCCACTCCCCCGCGACCCGCAGGGACTCGGCGTTGCGCAGCGATGGCACCACCTGCACCAATTCGTCGAAGTCGTCGACGAGCTTGTAGTGGCTGTCCAGATCGATCTCCGGGATGCGCTCGACCTGGCTCACCAGCCGTCCGTCCACACCGAGGTCGAACACGTCCGAGCGCAGCAGCAGCAGTTCGTTGGTGGTCTTGACGGGCAGGAACCGGTCCCGTCCGACCGCGATGGCCATGGCTCCGTGGAACACCTCGATGGCCGCGCCCATTGCGCTCTCCAACTGGAGCACCTTCGGCGAGGTCGGATCGGCGGGATCGACGGTCTTCTCGTTGCGAATGAGCGGCAGGCCGAGCACGCCCTTGCGCTCGGCGAGGATGTCGCGCAACTGCACGAGGTCGAGCCACAGGTTGTTGGCGTGGAAGTACGGGTGGCGATGCTCGTCGGTGAAGTAGTCCATCTCTTCGGACGCGGTCTGAGCGGTGTCGCGCAGAATCAGCTGGCCGTCGGCGCGGCGGATCGCGAGGTGCCCGCCCTTGCGATCGTTGATGGTGCGCGGGCAAACCTCGGCCGCATAGGGCGCTCCGGAGGCGGCGAACCAGCCGGCCAACCGGGCGTCCGGGGCTGCGCCAAGGTTGTCGCCGTTGGCGACGGACGCGTAGCGGAACCCGGCCTCTACCAGGGCGTCCAGCAGGCCGGTGCCCCAGAGCGCGGGATACAGGTCGCCGTGGCCGGGCGGGCACCACTCGAGACTGGGATCGGCCGGCCACGAGACCGGGCTGAGGTCGCTGGCGAGGATCTTCGGCTCGGCGTTCTGCAGGAAGTCGAGCGGCAACCCATCCACCGCAATGTCGGGGTGTGTGGCGAGGTGCGCGAGGGTGTCGTCGCGGGTGCGGAAGCTGTTCATCAAGACGAGCGGCAGGCGGACGCCGAAGTGCTCGCGGGCGTACTTCACCTGGCCGACGATCAGGTCGAGGAAGTTCTTGCCGTCGCGGACGGTGAGCAGGGTCTTGGCGCGATCCAGCCCCATTGAGGTACCGAGGCCACCGTTGAGCTTGATGATGACGGTCTTGCTCAAGGCGTCACGCTGGTCGGCGTCCGAGATCTCAACCTCGGCGAGCTGGGGCGGATCCAGCAGCGGCGTGATGGTGTCCTCGCGGATCAGGCCGGTCGCCCCGTCCGCGCACAGTTGCCAGTAGTGGCGGAAGTTGTCGATCGCGGCCTGGCTGATGTCGGCGTCCCGCATCTTCTGCAGGCACTGCTCCAAGGCGGTAGCGCTCATGGGGCCGATCGTAACGGTGCGGCGCCTTTGGCCGAGCCACAACTCCGTTCGCGGAACGGCCCGAAGACAGTAAGAGAGTGACGCACCACGAAGGGCTTGAAGCCGTCTACCCACCCCCAGGAGACAACATCGAGTGCGTCACTCTGAGTGAGACTTTAGCCCACTGGGAACCCCAAAACAAAGCCCACCCACCATTTCACAGGTTTTCCACAGGAGTGTTTGCCCCAAGGCGCACTAAAAGCCGTAGTCGTAGGTATTCGCCGAGCTTTGTGGCAGAGTACGGCGTCATGAATCGGTGCGGGCGACGTCTGCGTTAGGTGAGGGAAACCGGGATGAGCCATGCGGTGTCGAAGTCGCCGGGGAGCTGCGGCTCGCAGTGGTCACAGCGATCGGACGGTCCGACCCTGGAGTGCCGCATGGCCGAGCACCATGACGGCGCACACCAGGCGTACTACGGAGACCGGCTGCACGAGTGGTCGGACGCGGACCGGTAGGCGGGTTGCCGCACCGCCGCGTCCGGACGCACGCCCCCAAGCGGTAGGCTGGTTGAGCTCCAGTTGGGGCGAGGCCCCATAGCTCAGGGGATAGAGCAGAGGTTTCCTAAACCTTGTGTCGCAAGTTCGAATCTTGCTGGGGTCGCCAGACGTCGTAAGCGTGAGATATGCTTCTGACAAGCAGAAACGCGCAGCCTCCCAGACGCACTGAAGTGTTCTCTCGGGGACACGAATGAGCACTCGTAGCGGGACTTATCGCACGTGGACCGCACGTCGCGCGATAGCGGGAGGACGTGCGGAACGCTCAGGAGGCGACCATGGGCAGACGAGGCTTCGGCTACATCAGGCGGCTGCCCTCCAAGCGCTACCAGGCCAGCTACACCGGGGCAGACCTGCAGCGGCATGTGGCGCCGTTGACGTTCACCCTCAAGAGTGACGCCGAGGCATGGCTCGCCGACGAGCGGCGCTTGCTCGAATCGGGTGATTGGCAGCCGCCAGCGCACCGGCGTGCTCTGGCCCTCCGTGACGCAAACACCGAAACGCTGGAGGAGTACGGGAGGCGTTGGCTGGCCGAGCGCCGCGTCAAGGGGGAACCGCTGCGGCCAAGCACTGTGCTCGACTACGAACGTGCGCTGCGGCTCTACATCACGCCGCACCTGGGTGACCTGCCAGTCCCCCGGATCACGAAGGCCGACGTCCGCAACTGGCACAACAACCTGCTGCGCGGTGTGAAGGACCGGCCGAAGGCCAAGGCGTACGCCGTGCTGCGGACGATCATGAACGCCGCTGTCGACGAGGAACTCATCGACACCAGCCCGGTCAGCATCCGCGGCGCCGGGGTGGCGCGACGCAAGCACGGCATCGAACCGGCCTCATTGGAGGAGCTGGCGGTCATCGTCGAGGCGATGCCCGAGCGGTTCCGGCTCATGGTGCTACTGGCAACCTGGTGCGCCTTGCGTTACGGCGAACTGGCCGAACTCCGACGAAAAGACGTGGACCTCGCCCACGGCGTGATCAAGGTCCGCCGCGCCGTGTCGTTCGTGCCCGGCGCGACCATCGTCGGACCCCCGAAGACCGAGGCCGGCATCCGAGACGTGGCCGTCCCACCGCACCTACACGATGCGCTTCGGCACCACTTGGATGAGTTCACCAAGCCGGGACGCGACAGCCTGTTGTTCCGCAGCGACATGGGGCGCCATTTGCACGAGTCAGTGCTCTATCGGTATTGGAACACCGCCCGTAAGGCCGCCGGGCGGGCCGAGCTTCGCTTTCACGATCTCCGCCACACGGGCGCCACCCTCGCCGCTCAGGTCGGCGCGACCACGGCCGAGCTTCAAGCCCGCCTCGGCCACACCACAGCTGACGCCGCAATGATCTACCAACACGCGGCCAAGGGGCGCGACGAGCAACTCGCGACGGCGCTCTCGAGACTCGCGATCGGATGACCGAGACGCGCGCTCATGGCTCAAGTAGCCGATTGGTTGATGGTAGTCGATATGATAGATTTAGGTCTATGAGTTCTCAAGAGGTGCCGCGCCGGCTCAACCTCGTCAGCGGCCTGTGCTGCTCACCGCTACTCCAGGCCCCGCTGGGGGCCGATGACGCGCTCGCTCTCGCGACCGCGCTGAAGGTGTTGGCCGATCCTGCCCGGCTGCGGCTGTTGAGCCTGATCAAGTCGACGGAGGGCGGCCGCGCGACGACCGGCGTGCTGGCCGCGCAGGTGAGGCTAACCCAGCCGACCGTGACCCACCACTTGGGCGCGCTGTTCGAGGCGGGGTTCGTGGAGCGGGAGCGCGACGGCCGCCAGACCTGGTACTGGGTCAGTTCCGACGCGCTGCAAGCGATCCAGCAGCTCCTCGACCCGGCCCCGGCCAAGCAACTCCTGATCATCGGACCAAGGAAGTGAGTGCAGCGATGACCGACAACGATGTGGTGGTGGAGCAGGTCCGGAACCGGTACGCGGCCGCTGCCCGCGCAGCTATGGGCACCGGGCGACGGACGCTCGATATCCTGGACGACCTCGACGGCGCCGGCAGTGGCTGCTGCGGCGGGGATGACTGCGGCGACGTGTTCGGATCCGCGCTGTACGACACCGAGCAGGCTGACGAGGTACCCACGGAGGCGGTGACGGCGAGCCTGGGGTGTGGGAGCCCGACCGCGGTCGCGGACCTCAACCCAGGCGACCGGGTGCTCGACCTCGGCTCGGGTGGCGGCCTGGACGTACTGCTGTCCGCAAGACGGGTCGGGCCATCGGGCTTCGCCTACGGAGTCGACATGACCGACGAGATGCTCGAGCTGGCACGAGCGAATGCGGCGAAGGCCGGTGCGACCAACGTGAAGTTCCTGAAGGGACGTATCGAGCAGGTTCCGCTGCCGGACGGCGCGGTGGATGTGGTGATCTCCAACTGCGTGATCAACCTGTCCGTGGACAAGTCGGCCGTGTTGGCGGAGATGTTCCGCGTCCTCGCCCCGGGCGGTCGGGTTGGTGTGTCCGATGTTGTCGCCGAGGACCAGCTCTGCGTTGCCGAGCGCGAGGAGCGGGGCAGCCACGTCGGCTGCGTCGCCGGCGCCCTGTCCCGCCAGGAGTACGTCGACGGGCTCACCGCTGCCGGGTTCACCGGCATCGAGGTGCGGTTCACCCACGAGGTGGCCCCGCAGATGCACGGCGCGATCGTGCGGGCGGTCAAGCCGGCCTGATCAGCGGGCGGCGAGCAAGTCCTTGACCTGGCGGGCGGTGGGGACGCGTCCGGCCAGCAGGACCTGCTCGTCCACCACCAGGCCCGGGGTGCGCATGATCCCGTAGGCGGCGATGTCGGCGTAGTCGGTGACCTTCTCGAAGGTGGCCTCCAGGCCGAGATCGTTGACGGCCTGCCGGGTGGCCTTCTCGAGGTTGACGCAGTTGGCGCAGCCGGAACCGAGGATTTTGACGTGCATGTGTTGTCCTTTCAGAGGAGGGCGTTGAAGAGGTAGCCGACGGTGACGATGCCGAGGGCGGTAACGGCGGCGAAGGTGGCGATCAGGCGGGGCTTTAGGACGCGGCGGAGCAGGATCATCTCGGGCAGGCTGAGCGCGACGGTGGCCATCATGAAGGCGAGCAGGGTGCCCATCGGCATGCCCTTGGCGTACAGCGCGTCGACGAGCGGCAGGATCCCGGCGGCATTTGAGTACAGCGGCACGCCGATCGCCACGGCGACCAGCACAGCGAATGGATTGTCCGGACCGGCGTAACGGGCGAAGAAGTCCGCCGGTGCCCAGCCGTGGATGACCGCGCCGAGCCCGATGCCGACTAGCAGGTACGGCCAGATCTTGCGCAGGATCGAGGCCGCTTCCTCGCGTCCCATCGCGAGCCTGTCGGCCCAGGTCAGACCGGCGGTGGAATCGATGACCTCGCCGCGGAGCCGGGTTTCGTAAACGAAGGCCTCGACCTGATCCTCCAGCCGGAGTCGCCCGATCACCATGCCGGCCACGATTGCGACCACCAGCCCCGCGCCGACGTACAGCAGGGTGGGGCCGATGCCGAACAGGCCGAGCAGCAGGGCGATCGCGACCTCGTTGACCAGCGGGCTGGCGATCAGGAAGCTCATCGTCACCCCCAAGGGAATGCCGGAGGCGACGAAACCGATGAACGCCGGCACGGCGCTGCACGAGCAGAACGGGGTTACTACCCCGAGCGAGGCGGCCAGCACGTTGCCCACCCCTTCACGTTTGCCGCCTAGAAGGGCCCGGGTGCGTTCGACGCTCATGAAGCTGCGCAGTACGGTGACCACGAAGATGATCCCGGTCAGCAGCAGAGTGATCTTCACGGTGTCGTAGCAGAAGAAGTGCAGCATCGACGGCCAGCCGGTGGTGATGTCGAGCGCCAGCGCGTCCCTGTACAGCCAGGTCCAGAAGACCTCGTTCACCGCGTAAAGCCCGGCCCAGGCAGCGGCAGCGGCAGTCAGGAGCAGCCACCGGCGGGCTGCCTGCCTGCGGGTGTCGTGCTGGGTCGTAGTGCTCACCGCACGACCACCAGGGGCCGCTCGGGAAGGGCGGCCCCAGGGAGCGCGTCGCGGAGACGGTCCAATGCGCCTGGCGTCAGTTCGTAGTCGATCCAGCGGCCACGCTTGGTGCCCTCGATCAGGCCCGCCTCGCGCAGCACCTTCAGGTGATAGCTCAACAGGTTCGCCGCGATCGGGACCTCAGCCTGGAGTTCGCACACGCACGCCTTGGTCACGGCGAGCCGCTCCATCAGCTGGAGCCTGATCGGGTCGGCCACGGCGGAGAGCAGGCCAGCCGAGGACGCTAGCTGTTCAGCTGATCTTGAAACAACCATGTTTGAATCATTCCCGCCTGGATGACAGCTGTCAACTCACCCGAGCAGGGCGAAGATTCGTTGCAGCGCGAGCAGGACGAGCGCGGCGGCGAAGACTCGGGTGAGGGTGAGGCTCTTGACCCGTCTGGCCATGAACAGGGCGCCCCATTGGGCGCCGGCGATCGAAGTGGTCGTGGTCAGGGCCAGCAGCGTCCAATCGAAGCGTGCCTCGGGGAGGTGTGGGTGAGGAAGGCCGAAAAGGACGGCAGGGTCACGATGGCGCTGTTCGTGGCGGCGGCGGTACGCGCTGCGTAGCCCAGAAGTACCAGACTCGGCATCAGCAGGAAGCCTGGTCGGACCCCCTAGCGGCGCCGCGATCGTGGTCACGGCCAGCAACGGGAAAGCGGTGCGCCAATCGACCATCTTCTCAAGAGCAAAGGCGACGGCCCCGAGATCGCAGTCACCCCGTTCAGCCACAGCCACAGCGGCATGATCTTGTGCTTGAGCTCCAGCCCGAACATCGCCAGCACCGGAGGGGCGCGGGCCGGGCTTTCAAGCGCGCGTCAGCGCTCGCTCATGCGGCGGCAGAAGCTCTTCCACCAGATTCTCCACTCGACGGCGGATCTCGTCGCGGATGGGGCGGACGGCCTCGATGCCCTGGCCGGCTGGGTCGTCAAGAACCCAATCCTCGTAGCGCTTGCCGGGATAGAACGGGCAGGTGTCGCCGCAGCCCATCGTGATCACGACGTCGGAGGTCTTCACCGCGTCGGTAGTGAGGATCTTTGGTTGCTCGGCGGCGATGTCGATGCCCTCCTCGGCCATTGCCTGCACTGCAACCGGGTTGATCGAGCCCGCTGGCGCCGACCCGGCCGAGAGCACCTCGACCCGTCCCGCTCCCAGGTGACGCAGGTAGCCGGCGGCCATCTGTGAGCGTCCAGCATTGTGGATGCACACGAACAGGACCGTTGGATTGCTCATTCTTGGCGACTCCTTGGCTGAAGGAAGCCCCAGAAGCGAGGCTTGACTTCCAAAATAGCTCAGTTAGTGTTGAGGCAACAAGTGTGGAGGGATCGAGATGGAGCTGATGGACCGGGCCCGCGCCTTCGCCGCACTGGGCGAGGAGTCGCGCTTGGCCATCATCGACCTGCTTGCCTTGGCCGACCTGGCCCCCAGTGAACTCGGCTCACGGCTCGGGATTCCGACCAACCTGATGACCCACCACCTGCACATCCTCGAACAAGCCGGGCTGATTGTCCGTCGCCGTTCCGAGGGAGACGCTCGGCGCGTCTACGTCCAGCGCACGCAGGCCTGCAACCAGCTCATGGGAGCCGCCGGCGGCCTGCCGCGGCCGCACCGGGTCGCGTTCGTCTGCTCCCACAACTCGGCCCGGTCACAGCTTGCCGAGTCGTACTGGCGCACCGTCAGCGACATACCGGTCGTCTCCGCCGGCACCCGCCCCGCTGATCAGGTGCACCCGCGCGCAGTCACCGTCGGCCGCAGGCACGGCCTCGACCTGACTCGTGCCGCCCCCAAACTGGCCGAGGACGTTCTCACTGGAGACGAACTCCTGATCGCCGTGTGTGACCGCGCTTACGAAGAACTTCACAACCGACCGCTGCACTGGTCGATCCGCGACCCGGCCCCCGCCGACAGCTTGGCCGCGTTCGAGACTGCCTACTACGACCTCACCAGCCGCGTCGACCTTCTCGCGGCCAGCCTCGAAGGAGACCCGGCATGACCACTCACCCCGTTTCGGAACGATCCTGGGAAAGCCTTCGCGCCGACGAAAGTTGGCGCTCAAGCAGGCCGCGGCACGACTCGCCGACGAGTTCACCGGCCTGTACGGCACCCAAACCATCGAACGCTTCCTGGCCAGCTCGTTCGACCAGTTCGCCGATCGCGCGACGGTCACCAGGTTTCTGCCCCTGCTCGCCGATCGGTTCGCCCGTCAACGTCTCTACGCCTTAGCCCGTATAGAGGGACTCCACTCCGACGGCAAGCCGGTTGTGCTGTTCCTGTGCACTCACAACGCCGGCCGCTCCCAGATGGCACTCGGCTTCTTCCAGGCCCTTACCGGCGACACCGCCGTCACCTGGTCTGGCGGCTCAGAGCCAGGCACCCAGGTCAACCCCGTCGCCATCCAGGCCATGGCCGAACGCGGCATCGACATCTCGCACGAGTTCCCCAAACCATGGACCGACGAGACCGTCCGCGCGGCCGACGTCGTCATCACCATGGGCTGCGGCGACGCCTGCCCCATCTTCCCTGGCAAGCGGTACGAAAGCTGGGACCTCGACGACCCCGCCGGCCAGGGCCTGGACACCGTCCGCCTCATCCGCGATGACCTGGAACGCCGCGTCCGCGCGCTCATTGGCTCGCTCGACCTTTGACCAAGCATCGGACTGGCGACCTGGACGACCCTCGATTTCGACTCTCTGCACTGCTGCAGGACTCCCGCCCAGGCAAGGAACTGTGGACGCTCTGCAGCCTCCTGTCGCATGAGGTCGCCACCAAGATCATCCGCACCGAGCCGCCGTCGGATTTGGTGAGAACGCGGGGAATCGCGCCGAGGTTGACCAGCGGGCTTCCTCGCCCAACGCGAGCACAGCCAATCAAGGCATCCCTGACGACCACCTCAGCTCTCAAACGCCAGCGACACCGCCGATCCGCCCCAATCCGCAGCTCACGACGCGTAGAACCGAATACACACTCCGGGACAGACACACAATGTGCGGCGCGCTCGCCTTCCGCCTCGAACGCCACCAGAGCAAACACACGCGCGTGCCCCGCGGCTGGCCACCGATCACCGAGGCACGCCCAGCCACGCGCCGACCCGAAGACGAACCCAGCTATCACCACAGCTACGACCGCGACCGAGGCATCAGCATCTGACGCGCAAGAGACAGGAGAACGAGATGACAGCCGAGCGCATCACCCGCCAGCCCGTCGAGTACCTCACGCTGCAGGAGGCCGCCGACCGCTACCACGTCAGCGTCATGACCCTGCGGCGGCGCATCCGCTCCGGCGCCCTGCCCGCCGTCCACGCCGGACGACGCCTGATCAGAATCCCCGCGGCCGCCCTGGAGCAGCTGTTCACCCCAGTGCCGAACTCGACGTGGTGGACGTCGTGATCCCCTGTTCGGCCGAGAACCGATCGGTCACCCTCGTAGCAGTCAGAGCCTCGTCTCTGGGGCACTCGCTGACGTTCAGCGCTGCCGTCCTGCCAAGAACTAGACTCGGCACATGAGCGAGGCGCGAGAGGAACTCATCCACCTCATCGATGGGCTCCCAGACGAAAAGGTGGGCACACTGCTCACCACTGCGCGGGCTCTCAGCACGCCGAGCCCAAAGAGTGGCCGATCCTGGCCGCCGGCGTTCTTCGGCAGCATCGAGAAGGCCGCGAACGGCCGAAATGACAACGCCTCCCACGTTGATGAGTTGCTGGCCGAGTCCGGGTTCGGTCAGGACTTCCGCGAATGATCCTGGTGGACTCCGGTCCGCTCATCGCCGCCGCCATCACCGACGACCGCGATCACCGTCGCTGCGTCGACCTGTTCGCCACCCTCCACCTGAACTCCGAACGCCTTCTCGTCCCGCAGACGGTCGTCGCAGAAGTCGCCTACAGCATCCAGAAGCTCGGCGGAACCGATCAAGAGCTGATGTTCCTGCAGTCGATTGCGGACGAAGACCTCGTCCTCGTCGACCTCATCGCCGAGGACATCCCGCGAGTCATCGAACTGGTGAACACCTACCGGGACTTCCCGCTCGGCACCACGGACGCGTCCGTGATCGCACTCGCCGAACGCCTCGCCATCACCGAGATCGCCACGCTCGACCAAAGGCACTTCCCCAACGTGCGACCACGCCACACCGACTACTTGACGCTGCTCCCGTGAATCACCCACGCGGGCGGCCGAAACGCATGCTTCGCGGTTGTGGGGCGAGGCCATCTCAGCGAACCCTCCTGCGCTGCGTCGGCGTCGCTCGGTAGCCTTGTCATCGACAACGGCGCACCGGGAAGGAGGCTCGACCAGATGAGTGCCACAGTTCAGCGCGGATTCCGGTTCGAGCAGACGATCCCATACGACACGCCCAACTCCTTGGACGAGTTGCACGGTCCGACCGCTGGGACCGTCCAAGTGCGACCGCGCATTGACACCAGCCCCGACCCGGTTTATGACCTGGCTGACCCCAACCAGCGCTGGAGTTTGTACAGCGCCGTGGTCCGCGACGGGCTGTCCACCGAGCAGACGGAGATCCTGAACCGGGTGTTGCTGGTCGGCCTGTGGGCCGAGTTGAACCTCCCTGCGCGGTGCCGGGCGATCTGGGAAGCCAAGTTCCCCGAGCTGGCTGAGGTGTCACGACCCAGGGCGTCCTGAATGCTGCCCTTCCACCGCCGGCTCGCCGAGATCGGCCTGGCAGCGATCGGCGAGTTCGGGTTCGTCCTGGCCGGCGGCTACGCCATCTCCGCGAACGGCATGGGCGACCGGCCGTCGGAGGATGTCGACCTCTTCACCAACCGCTCCGACCCCGAGCAGTTCGCCACAGCCGTCGATCGGCTTCGCGAGGCATACGTGGCGGCCGGTCTCCGGGTCGAGGACGGACGTCTCCGAGCCACCTTTGCCGAGTTCGACGTCACGGACCCGGTCACCGGCGAGGCCAGCAGCATCCAGCTGGGCCTCGACTTCAGAGCCTTCCCGCCCGCCACGCTCGACATCGGTCCCGTCCTGGACGCCCGCGACGCGGTGGGGTCGAAGATGTCGGCGCTCTGGTCGCGCGGCGAGGCCCGCGACTACATCGACATCGACACCGTGGTCGAGTCGGGCGAGTTCAGCCGAGACGACGTGTTGGCCCTCGTTGACCAGTTCGAGGCGACACCCCTGGACCGACGAGCCCTCGCTGACCGGTTCCGGGAGGCCAGCCGGCATCATGAGCGGGAGTTCGCCCGCTACGGTGTGGACGCCGACCAGCGCGGCCAGATCGTCGCCAACTTCGCCAGCTGGGCCGACGAGCTCGACCCCGAGCGAGCAGGCTAAACCCTCTTTCGCCCCGATCGACATGTTGCACGCATGTTGCACGATGGCTGCTCGGCGTGCAATAAGACCTAGCCAAGGCGCTGTTGCGACGGCCTTCCTAAACCTTGTGTCGCAAGTTCGAATCTTGCTGGGGTCGCCAACCACGCTGGTCGTGATCTGTCGTTCTGACAAGCACAAATGCGCGGCCCGGCGAGTGATCCCATAGGCACAGGAGCAGACACACATCGGCTCTCGAACCGGATCATGTTGCACGTACGTTGCACGCCGGGCCCGTTGGGGATGGACCCTGACCGCAGGAGAGCCGCAATTGGTGATCACGCGGCAGTTCGGGTTGAAGCCTGCGACGCCGACGGCGCCACCACGACTGGGCCAAGACGGGCTTGGTGGTGGAGGATGTGCGCCACCGCTTGCAGCTCGAGCCTTCGCTCCACGCTCTGGCGTCAGCCACCGAAGCTCCACTCATCTGCCGGAAACGCCCGTATGGGCGACGGCCGACCCTGAGGCCGGAACCACCCCGTTGCCACGGCGCGCTATCGGTGGATGGAACGAACACCCATCGAGACACACACCATGTGCATTGTCGGTTGG
>JAKOQD010000207.1 GCA_029778515.1 Actinomycetes bacterium | reverse complement strand
CGAGGAAGGGCCGCAGTTCGATCGTAGACATCACCGTCGCGATCACCGCGGCCACCACGGCCAGCAGCACCAAGGTCGCGGTCACACCCCACAGCACGGGCTGCGGTTGCGACTGGTACCCCCGCTCGACCGAGAGCGAGAGCGCGTTGCCCCACGGCGTGATCGCCTGCTTCAGCCGAGCCTCCAGCTCCGGCGAGATCGCGCCGCGCGGGTCAACGATGCGCAGTTCATTCGAGCGGGAAACCCAGCCGAGGTTTGCCGCGCTTTCGCTGCTGATCAGCGCACCATTCCATTGCACGGACGCGCCCCGCTCGATCACCGCCCAGGCAACTGGGGACGCCGGCACCTCGACCAGCTCGAACTGGGTGGGGCCCGACTCCGGGATGGTCGCGTAAGCAAAGGTGATCGCACCGTTGACGATCTGGTGCTCGGCCCAGTTTGCTTCGCCGTCGCCCAGGTTGGGATGCGTGTCGGTGGCCACTAATAGCTTGCCGGCCGCCAGTTCCTTCCGCTGGGACGCGTCCAGTCCGAACAACTCGGTCAGTTCATCCACCTTGGCGATCAGGATGCCTTGGCCGTACCAGCCACCATCGCTGCTCAGCGAGGCGCAGGCGCCGGCTTCAGCGGGGAGATCGTCGGTGGTGCAGCCCGGACGCAGCGCCGCGAAGCTCTGGGGGTCTTCGGGATCCGACCCGCGTCCATCGGCCTGCCCGACCTGGTAGGTGCGCAACACCGGGTCGATATCGGCAATCACCTGCCGCAGACCGGCCGCGGATTCACCACCGAAATAGAGGCTGGCCTGCCCCAGCGGCATCGACGGCTGGTAACGGCGGGCCGCGTCCGCTTCGAAGCTGAGCACGAGCGTCCAGACCGTGCCGAGAATCAGCCCGCCGGCCAGGATCGCAGCCACGGTGGACGTTGCCCGGCCGCGCTGCCGGGAGGTGTCCCGAAGCGCCATTCGGACGCCCATCGGCGCACCGCCGGCCAGCCGCGCGGCTACCCCAAGCAATGCCGGGACGCAGAGCAGCACCCCGATCAGCACCGCCAATGCGGAAACCGTCCAGAGCAGGAACCGCCATTCCGGAGCCACCAGCATCGCCAGCCACACGCCGACCAGCCCGGCCCCGACCAGCACCCCGCCGAGCACCGGCGCGCCCTTGCGCACGGGTGCGGAACGGAGGCTGCCGCGCAGGCTGCCAACCAGATCGAGCCGGGCCAATCCTCGGGCGGTGACCAGTGCCGCGGCGACGGCGGTCAGGGTGCCGAGCGCCAGCACGCCGGCCAACTGCGTCCACGGCACTTCCAGCGGACCGTGCAGTTCGGTGGGCTCGGACGCCATTCGCTGCCACACCAGGACCCCGACCCCAGCGCCCAGCGCAGCGCCGAGCGTCGCCCCGGAAACGCCCAGCAGCAGCGCCTGGCCCAGCGCCGAGCGGCGCAACTGCGCGATGCTCGCCCCGTTGGACGCGGCCAGCGCCAGGCCGCGCCGCTGCCGGGCGGCACCGATGGCGAACGCCGGGCCAACCACCAGCGCGACTTCGATCATCGCGGCCAGGATCACCATCCAGGTCAGAAAGGGCCCGCCGAGTTCACTGGGGTGGAACTCCTGGCCGCTCGGCGGATCGGCGGCGATGCCACGACTGGCGGTCTCGAAACCGTAGCCGGCCAGGTTCTGCGCCTCGGTCCAGGCCAGCGGGGTGCCGGCGGCCACGAAGAAGCTGATCCGATCGGCGTCAGCTTCGGGCAGGCCGACCAACTCGACCAGGCCGTCGAGGTGCGCGTCCGCGATGCCGACGATGGTGACCGTCCGGGCAACGCCGTCGCGCACCAGCGTCACGGTCCCGGACGCGGGTAGCCCGGCCGCCATCCCGTTCGGTGTGACCAACGCCTCGCTCGACGTCTGCGGGTTGCGGCCCGAGATGAGCTTGAACATGGACTCGCCCGACTCTGGATCGATCCCGAGCAGGGTGGTAGTCACCTGACCCTTGCCGAATTCGAGGTAGGTCTCGGTGACCGCGACCGCCGGGCGTCCGATCAGTGCGGCGACCGCGTCCTGATGCTCGGCGACGGTGTTGCCCCAGCCGGGAATGGGCCGAGGCTCGACGTCTTTGCCACCGCTGGACGCCGTGCCGTAGCCGTCCCAGGAGGCCTGGAAACCGTACCCAACCTGGGTGAGCACACTGTGCGCGGTCCCAAGCTTGAGGTCGAGCCGCTCGGCAGCCGAGATGGTGTTGGACGCGACCACCACCAGCAGCGCAGCGATGACGCCAATCGGAAGGACAATCATCAGCCACACGAACAAGCTGCGCCCCCAGTCGCGACGGACGTCGCGGCGCGCCATCCGCAGGGCCATCGCCCAGCCGTTGCGCCATTGCCGCAGCCGACTCGTCCGCACCTCGGCGCGGCGGGCCGCGCTCATCGGATCGCTCGGGCGGGTTCGCGGACGGCGCTGCCGTCTACGACTACACCGTCGCGAAGGTAGACCACCCGGTCGGCCCAGGCGGCGTGGCGCGGTTCGTGGGTGACCAGCAGCCCGGCTGCGCCCGCGTCGCACCGCGCGCGCAGCACCGACAGGACGTCTTCACCGGTGACCGAATCCAGCGCACCGGTCGGCTCATCGGCCAGCACCAACCGACGCTCCCCGATCAGCGCCCGCGCGATCGCGACCCGCTGCTGCTGGCCGCCGGAAAGCTGGTCGGGGAAGCGGTCAGCGAGCCTGCCCAGGCCGAGTTCCTTGAGCACCGCGCGGGCCTCCTGCCGGGCCGCGACGACGTGTTGGCCGTCCAACTCGAGTGGCAGTCCGATGTTCTCGGCAGCGGTGAGGGACGGGATCAGGTTGTAGTCCTGGAACACCACGCCCACGCGACGGCGGCGCAGTCGCGCCAACTCGTCCGGCTTCAGCGCAGAGAGCCGCTGACCCGAGATCTCCACCTCGCCGCTAGTCGGACGGTCGAGCGCGCCGGCCAGGTTGAGCAGCGTGGACTTCCCGCTGCCCGAAGGTCCCATCACCGCCACCAACTCGCCGGGATGGACATCTAGCGACACTTCGCGCAGCGCATGGACGGCGGTCTCGCCGCTGCCGTGCACCCGGGTGACCTCAGTGAGCCGCAGGATCGGCGCGCTCATGCTCGGGCCTCGTTGTCGTCGCGGCTTGAGTCGGCCGGTTGCGTGATCAGATCCCGGCCTGCGCCGGGATGACGGTGGCGGACGTCCGCTTGCTCCTCGACCTCGACGAACGGCGCGGGACGGCCGTATCGGGCGACACTGGCCTCGACCTGATCGAGCCAACGGATCTCGGCTTCGGCGGCGAACAGCTGGTGCTCGACGACGAGCAGCCAGGCGAGATCGGTAGCAGGGTCAACCGATTGCTTCAGCCGGGTGAGCTGTTGCAGGCGATGCATGGTAGCGGCACGCTGCGTCTGGGCGACCTCGGCGGAATCCACACCAGGGCTCGTGATCGCGATGGCAAGTTTGATCACGAGTTCCTCCCGCGGAGTCACCTCGCGATCGACCGGCGATCGCCACCACCGTTCGACCGCTTCGAGCCCGGCGTTGGTGAGCCGGTAGGCGATCCGACCCTCGACATCGGGCTCGCCGGCCACGACCAGACCGTCGCGTTCCAGCCGGTCGAGGGTGGTGTAGACCTGTCCGACGTTCACCGGCCAGGTGCCGCCGGTGCGCGCCTCGAAACCCGACTTCAGCGCGGCGCCATAACTCGCACCCTCGGCAAGCAACGCCAGCAGTCCGTACTTGACCGACATGTCCGCTCCTACATACTCAGTATTAGCCCTCGCAGGAGAATGTACACCGAGTATGTGTGGGCCGCGTGCAGGTGGCTCACTCGCTGGAACCCACCTCGGCTAACCGGAAAGACCTGCGGAAACGCCGGCGGACGCAGTCGCGCCGGATTCATCGACTGGTCTTAGTACGCGCACGCTCGACTGGCGGACGCCGGCTCGAGCGGCCCGGCTAGCGG
>JAKOQD010000206.1 GCA_029778515.1 Actinomycetes bacterium | reverse complement strand
CAGCCAGGTTGCGAAGCGATCGAAGGGAAGGCGTACGTCAGGAAGGACCAGTACTCGTCCTTACCCTCGGGAAGTATGCAGTCCCCGGCCGTGTCGCTTTCGGCCCCGTCCCAGCAGACAAATCGGCTGGCGGCACCGCTCTCCCCGGGGCTGGCGACCTGGCTCGCGCTTACCGCCTCGGATGGGACGGCGGACGCAGTCGCTACGGGTCCGGCGCTGGACGTGCCGGGCGCGGCCTTCGGCGCGAACATCCCGGTGGCGAACGCGGCGCCAAGCCCGCCGGCCACCAAGCCCAACACGATCACCGCACCGACGACCAACGGCCAGCCGAAACGCTTGGGCTGCCGTCCAGGCGGCCCG
The DNA here is from genome assembly GCA_029778515.1 of Actinomycetes bacterium. The sequence goes on along the minus strand of JAKOQD010000206.1, from coordinate 6,989 downwards.
GGTTGAGGCTGGTACGCGGGTGCGCCCGCTTGCGCGTTGGTCACAGGCGAGGCGGGAGCGAAGATGGACGGGGCAACTCCCGAACCAGTTGTGACCGACGCTGGCCCGACCGCCGCACCAGCGTTCCGTCTGGCCAGCTCGGCGTCCACCTGCGGGTCCTGCAGGGCTGCCAGCCAGCCGAGCAGCGCCTCGTCCGTGCCCGGATAGGCAGCCACCCACGGCCGCAGCTCAGGGAAGTCGGTGACGATCTGCCGCAGGTCAGCGAGCGTCGCCGACCGGTTGGCGAGCGCCGCGTAGGCCGCGCGCGCGTCCGGGAATGCCACCGTCGTTCTCCAATCTGGCGATCATGTCGCGACCACGTGGCTTCAGCATATGGACGCGCCCCCTCGACCGAGGCAGATCGGTGAAGCAGCGCGAAGCGTACGGGCTCGGAAACCACGATAGGACGCCTGCGCGATCTGCTCTGCCGGGCTCTGCCCGCCGGCCACCGAACGGATGTAATCGTCCGCAGCCTGGCGCTGCGCAGTCACCGCAGCGCCAGCACCCATACGGCCTTCACCCAGCCGGTCAGGCTCTTGTCCGCGAAGATGTCCGCAACCACCTGGAACAGCACCATCAGATAGGCGATGAAGACGAAAGCCCAGATCATCAGCCAGAAGACGTCCCAAAGAACCCATGCCTTTCACGACTCAAGCCGCGCCCAACTGGTCGCGGATCGCCGCATACCCCCGCGACTGCCCCGAGCATCGGGGGTGCGGCTGACCTCCGTCTCACCGCTCGGTCGCGGGTCTCGGCATTCAGAGTCCGCAGGTCGTCGGTTCGGCAGCGGGACTTCCGGGCTCGGGAACGTTGCGGCGGGGCTTGGACTGGCAGGATAGGTGCCAAAGGGGTCAAGGTCGCGAGGGCTCCTCAACGAAGAGGGGTGCGCATGATCACCAACTGGATCGAGTTGCCTGCCCATCGGCTCTGGCTAGCCAGGCACTTCCAGCACCTGCTCGAGTTCGGCCGGCGGACGCCCCACCCGAGCGGCGGTGCGGCCTGGCTGACCGATGCCGGCGTTCCCTGGCTCGACCAGGGCGTGCAGACCTGGATCACCTGTCGCACAGTGCACGTCTACTGCCTCGGTGCGCTCGCCGGGCGTCCCGGCAGCCGTCCGGTGGCGGCAGCGGCGCTCGCCGGGCTGACCGGCGTGCTGCACGACACCGAATCCGGCGGTTGGTTCTCCGCGGTGGCGCCGGACGGTTCGACGCCGGACGAGAAGGCCGCCTACACGCACGCGTTCGTGGTGCTGGCCGCCTCTTCAGCGACGGCTGCGGGTCTCGAAGGTGCGGCCGAGTTGCTGGCCGAGGCGCTGGCCGTCTTCGAGGAGCGGTTTTGGGACGAGGCGTCCGGCCGTTCAGTGGACACCTGGAACCGCGACTTCACCGTGCTCGATCCCTACCGTGGCATCAACGCGAACATGCACACCGTCGAGGCGTTCCTCGCCGCGGCGGACGTGACCGGCGATCGGGTCTGGCTTGACCGGGCGAGCCGGGTGGCTGCGTTCGCGGTCGCCCAGGCCGAAGCCAACGAGTGGCGGCTGCCCGAGCACTACGACAGCGACTGGACGCCACAGCTCGAGCTGAACGTGGACCGTCCCGACGACAAGTTTAAGCCCTACGGCGCGACCATCGGCCACGGCCTGGAGTGGGCCCGGCTGCTGCTGCACCTGGAGGCCGCCGGCGCGACTGGGGTCGAGTGGCTGCCGGCCGCAGCCGCGCTGTTCGACCGCGCAATCGCGGACGGCTGGCACGCCGATGGCGCGGATGGCTTCGTCTACACCACCGACTGGTCCGGCCGTCCAGTGGTTCGGGACCGGATGCACTGGGTGACCGCGGAGGCTATCGGCGCGTCCGCGGCGCTGTTCCGGCGCACCGGCAACCACACGTACTCGGCGCACTACGCGCGCTATTGGGACTACGCCGAGCGCTTCGTGCTCGATCATGAGAACGGATCCTGGCACCACCAGCTCGACCCGCAGAACCGTCCAGCCGATTCGGTGTGGCCGGGCAAGGCCGACCTTTACCACGCCGCGCAGGCAACCTTGATCCCAACCCTGCCGCTCGCGCCCAGCCTGGCCACGGCGCTGGCTCGGGGCTTGCACGCCTGATGACCGGCATCGACCTGCCACTCGCGGAGCTGCAGCGTTACGTCTGTGACGAGCCCGCGCCGGCCGACTTCGATTCGGTTTGGACGAAAACCCTGCAGGTGGCTCGGGAGGTACCGATGCTGCCCCGGGTCGAACGGGTGGAGACCGGGCTGCGGCTGGTCGAGAGCTACGACGTCACCTTCCCCGGTTTCGGCGGCGATCCGATCAAGGCGTGGCTGACCGTGCCGGCCGGGGCCGACGGCCCGCTGCCGGTGGTGGTCGGCTACCAGGGCTACGGCGGCGGCCGTGGCCTGCCGTTGGAGCACATCACCTGGGCCAACGCCGGGTACGCGGAGCTGTTCATGGACTCGCGCGGGCAGGGCTCGTCCTGGGGCAGCGGCGGGCACACGCCCGATCCGCACGGCTCGGGTCCGGCCTTCCCGGGCTACCTGACCCTCGGCGTGCAGAGCTTCGAGACGCTGTACTACCGCCGGTTGATCACCGATGCAGTGCGGGCTGTGGACGCGGCTCGCGTGCTGCCGCAGGTCGACCCGGAGCGGGTGGTGGTCACCGGCATCAGTCAGGGCGGCGGGTTGACGCTTGCTGTCGCCGGTCTGGCGGACGGACTGGCTGCGGTGATGCCCGACGTGCCCTTCCTGTGCAACTTCCGGCGGGCCGTCGATGTGGCCGAGACCGATCCATACGTCGAGATCGCCCGCTACCTGAAAGTGCATCGCGCCAGTGTGGACGAGGTGTTCGGTGTGCTGGCCTACGCGGACGGGGTGCACCACGCCGCCCGAGCGTCCGCCCCGGCGCTGTTCTCGGTGGCGATCGCGGACCAGATCTGCCCGCCTTCGACGGTGTACGCGGCCTACCACGCCTACGCCGGGGCCAAGTCCCTGGAGGTCTACCCCTTCAATGACCACGAGGGCGGCCAGACCGTCCAGGTGGCCCGTCAGCTCGAATGGTTGGAGTCCATCGGCCTGGCGCCCTAACCGATTGCGCTCGAGGAACGAGCGGACCATCGAGCGGCGACGGTTCCCTTCTGCAGCCGTCGGAACGGACGCTGGGCGTAGGCTGCCGCCACCTACCGAACGGAGGAACCCAATGCGTCTTCAGGAATTCCCGCGCTACCCGCTCACCTTCGGGCCGAGCCCCGTCCAACACCTCAAGCGGCTCAGCCAGCATCTGGGCGGCGCGCAGGTCTGGGCCAAGCGCGAGGACGTGAACAGCGGTCTGGCCTTCGGCGGCAACAAGGTACGCAAGCTGGAGTACATCGTGCCGGACGTGCTCGCGTCCGGTGCCGACACTCTCGTCTCGATCGGTGGCTACCAGTCCAACCACACCCGGCAGGTCGCGGCCGTCGCCGCCCACCTCGGGCTGAAGTGCCGGCTGGTGCAGGAGCAGTGGGTGCCCTGGGATGACCCGACCAACACCCAGGTGGGCAACATCCTGCTCTCGCGGATGATGGGCGCCGACTCCCGGCTCGACCCGTCCGGCTTCGACATCGGCATCCGGGACTCCTGGAAGAACGCCCTCGCTGAGGTGGAGGCGTCCGGAGGGAAACCGTACGCGATCCCGGCCGGCGCGTCCGAGCATCCCCTCGGCGGGCTCGGCTTCGCCAACTGGGCGTTCGAGGTGGCCGAGCAGGAGCAGCAACTGGGCGTCCACTTCGACACGATCATCGTCTGCACGGTGACCGGCTCCACCCACGCGGGCATGATCGCCGGCTTCGCCGCGCTGGAGGAGCTCACCGGCGTCCGGCGGCGGGTGCTCGGCATCGACGCGTCCGCCACGCTGGCGAAGACCCGTGACCAGGTCGCCCGGATCGCCCGGCACACCGCTGAACTGATCGAGCTCGGCCGCGACGTGCGCGACGACGAGATCACCGTGCTTGAAGGCTGGGCCGGTGACCTGTACGGCATTCCGGTGGATTCCACGATGGCCGCGATCCGGCTCGGCGCCGAACTGGAGGCGATGATCACCGACCCGGTTTACGAAGGGAAGTCGCTGGCCGGGCTGATCGACCTGGTGTCCTCGGGCGAGATCAGCCGCGACTCGAACGTGCTCTACGCCCATCTCGGCGGCCAGCCCGCTATCAACGCCTACCACCGGCTTTGGAGCTGACCGTCCGGTGGCTGGACTAAGCAAGAATACCCCCGACCGTACTAAGTCCTAATGTACTAACATTAAGGTCATGACCTCTGACGTAGCCACGCAAGCACCCAAGCGAATCACTCACCTGATCGGGCCCGAGTACTGGGAGGGGACAGCCGAGCGCACCTCGCCGGTCTTCAATCCGGCCACCGGCGAGATCACCGGGAGCCTCGACCTCGCGTCCAAGAACTTGGTGGACGAGGTCGTCGAGCAGGCGGACGCGGCCGCGAAACAGTGGGGTGCCACTTCGCTGGCCAAGCGGACGAAGGTGCTGTTTGCCTACCGCGAACTGCTGAACGCCAACAAGCAGCGGATCGCCGAACTGATCACCGCCGAGCACGGCAAGGTCACCTCCGATGCGCTCGGCGAGGTTAGCCGGGGCCTGGAAGTGGTCGAGTTCGCCTGCGGCATTCCGCAGTTGCTCAAGGGCGGCCACTCCGAGAACGTGTCCACCAACGTGGACGCCTACTCGCTGCTACAACCCCTCGGCGTGGTGGGCGTGATTTCGCCGTTCAACTTCCCGGCGATGGTGCCGATGTGGTTCGTTCCGGTCGCGGTCGCCGCCGGAAACGCCGTGGTGATCAAGCCGTCCGAGAAGGACCCGTCCGCTGCCAACGCGATGGCCGAACTGTGGCGCGAAGCCGGGCTACCGGCAGGCGTCGTGAACGTGGTGCACGGCGACAAGGAGGCCGTGGATGCGCTGCTCGACCACCCCAAAGTGAAGGCGCTGTCGTTCGTGGGCTCGACGCCGATCGCCAAGTACGTGTACGCGCGCGGGACTGCCAACGGCAAGCGCGTCCAGGCTCTCGGCGGCGCGAAGAACCACATGCTGGTACTGCCGGACGCCGACCTGGACCTGGCCGCGGACGCAGCGGTCAGCGGCGGTTTTGGTTCGGCCGGCGAGCGTTGCATGGCGGTCTCGGTGGTGCTTGCCACCGACTCCATCGCGGACGAACTCGTCGCGAAGATCGTCGAACGGATGCGGACGCTGAAGACCGGTGACGGCTCGACCGGCTGCGACATGGGCCCGATCGTCACCGAGGCCGCGCGGGACCGGATCACCGGCTATATCGCCGCCGGCGCCGAAGCCGGTGCGACGCTGGTCATGGACGGCCGCGACGGCCCGTTCGCCGGATCGGAGGACGGCTTCTTCGTTGGGCCGACACTGTTCGACCACGTGGCCACCGACATGACCATCTACACCGACGAGATCTTCGGACCGGTGCTCTCGGTAGTGCGGGTGTCGGGCTACCAGGAGGGTCTGGATATCATCAACGCCAGCGAGTACGGCAACGGCACCGTGATCTTCACCAACGACGGCGGCGCGGCCCGCCGCTTCGAAGTGGAAGTGGAGGCCGGCATGGTGGGCATCAACGTGCCCGTGCCGGTGCCGATGGCGTATTACTCGTTCGGCGGCTGGAAGAACTCACTGTTCGGCGACTCCCACGCCCACGGAATCGAGGGCGTGCACTTCTTCACCCGGACGAAGGCGGTCACCCGGCGCTGGCCCGATCCCAGCCACCGCGGACTGCAGTTGGGCTTCCCGCAGAACAGCTGACCCTCGCCGAGGGCCCGCCTTCATTGGGCCAGCGCGGTACGATACCCCAGAGGGTATTGATGGGAGTTGTTCGATGACCGATCCGGAGCGGTTCTTCCGCGAGGTGCCCCGTGCCGAGACTGCGGTGGCGGCGGCACCCACGGCTGGCTGGGCGTACTGGCGGCATGCCTGGACGCGGCGCCACACCGTGGCCGCGCTGATCGCGCTGCCGCTGCTCTGGACGCTGAATGCCGGCGCGGCGCGATGGCCGTCCGAGGTGGGGACGCTCGCACTGCTGGCGTTGATCGCCGCAATTGGGGCCGTGGTGCTGGCCAGCTTCCTGCCGGTCGCCGGGTCGAAGGCGCTCAGCGGCGGCGTGTGCGCACTGGCACCGGCGTGCGGGGTGTTTGCCGCGACCATGATGCTGAACCGAATGGCGATCGACCCCGCCTACAGCTGGCTGAGCCTGGGCCTGATCGCCACTGCCGCCGCCCTGCGCTACTTCGGCGGCGGTACCTGTTCAACGCGCTGACCACCGCCCGGGCCCGATTGAGCTTCCTGCTGGTCGAGCTTTCGAGACCCAAACGCTCGCGATCAGCTGGTCGTGATCTCGAAGGTCTCGGACGCCAGGTCGGCGTCCAGGCGAGCCCATAGTCCGTCCTTGCGCCAGGTGATCGACAGCTTGTCGGACGCGGTTTCGGCAACCTCGCAGGTCGCGTCGAAGCCGAAGGCGCCGAAGCTGTTCCGGAAGCGCAGCAGCTCCAGTTGCCGCTGCACCACCGGCTTGGCGAGCCCTTCATCCACGTCATCGGCCGACAGGTTCGTCCGGTTGATCTCCTTGTGGCCGCCGGAACCGGCCTTCTCAACCGCGGCGTGGTTGTTCTTGCCGGCGAACAGGTCGAGGTACCAGACCTGCGGCTTGCCGGGCATGAAGCACTGGATCGCCCGCGCGAGCAACAGTCGGGCGTCCGACTCCCCCAGCGCGCTGTGGTATGTCGCGTTGACCTGGTAGTACATGTTCTTCGCGCCGTGCAGATCCTTCACGTAGCCGCCGCGGCCCACGATGGTGTCGATCAGGGAAGCGATGCGCTCCTCGTCCAGCAGGCCCTTCAGATCCAGCAGTGGGATGCCGTCGTGGCAGCCCAGCATGTTCACCGTCCGGATCTT
>JAKOQD010000205.1 GCA_029778515.1 Actinomycetes bacterium | reverse complement strand
GCTCGTCGTGCCGCTCCACCACGCTGGTGTGCTTGGTGCGGGTGGCCTGGGTGTTGGTGACCAGGCCCAGCACCAGGGCTATCGCGCCCGCGCCCATGCAGATGTAGCCGACCATCGACAGGTCTACACCGGGAACGGAATCCCGCACCGCGAAGCTGAGGACGGCGCCAATCACCAGCAGAACGATTCCAATACCCAGGCCCATGATCATCCTCTCGTCGGTTCAGACGCCCGGTACCCCAGCTGCGGTGCACGAAACGCCCGTCCCGACGTCGGCCGAACCTACGCGACCCTTGACCCGGCGTTACTCCTGGCCCGACGCCTCGGCAACCACGCGCACCTGTTGCGGTCCACCGGGCAGGTCCACCTCGACCACCGCACCGACGCTGACCTGCCGGCCGCGTCTGTTTTCAGGTTCGCCATCGACCCGGACGCCGCCCGCGGCGATCAGCGATTTGGCTTCGGCTCCGTCAGCGACGAGGTTGGCGTATTTGAGCAGTTGGCCCAACCGGATGAAGTCCGTAGTGATCTCGATATCCACCCCGCAAGTCTGGCGCACTACCCGCAGGGACGCCGCCCGGACCGTGGGCATGGGTCCGGGTAGAGCCGCGGTCCGGGAGACGCACTAGCGGCCAAGCCCGTAAAGCTCGCACTTTCCTGCTCGACCGCACTCCGGGCGGGTGCCATCCACTTGCGTGAATCCACCATGGCCGGGTTCGCAGCAAGCACCTCCCGCAGGGCCCCGGTGAAGATCTGGCTCAGGTGCGCGGAAACGTTGATCTTGATCATGCCGGACGCGATCGCGCGCTGCATACCCGCGTCGGACCGCTTGGGGATCGCCCGGCGGCGCGGGTCGGCCGGGTCAATGTCGAACCCGAACTTGGTTGCGATCACGACCCGGTCCCGCAGCGGTTCGAGGGCAACACCCACAAGATCCTCGTTCGTGAACGGGCCGTAGACCTGAGCGGTGTCGAAGAACGTCACACCGAGGTCGAACGCGGTGCGGGTGAAAGCGATCAGGTCGCCCCGCTCCGGCGACGGCCCGTAGTGCACACTCATGCCCCTGCCGCCAAGGCTGAGCCCGGACACCTGCAGGGTGCCGAGATTGCGGGTCTTCATGCGCCGGCTCCTCAGACATCCAGTGTGCGGCCGGAGAGCCACTTGACCATGGCCGGATCGCGGTGATCGAAAAACTGGCTGGCACCGGTGTCCAGGTCGGCGATGGCAGCCATCTCCTGGTCGGTGAGTTCGAAGTCGAACACGTCCAGATTCTCCGCCATCCGCTCAGAACGCACGGTCTTGGGGATGACCACGACACCTCGCTGGGTCAACCAGTGCAGCACCACCTGTCCGACGCTCTTTCCGTGGGCCCCGGCGATCGAGGAGAGGACCGGGTTGGTGAACAGACCGTTCCTGCCTTCAGCGAACGGCCCCCACGACTCGATCTGGACGCCCTCGACAGCCATCAGCTCCTGGTCGGCGACACGTTGGTGGAACGGGTGGGTCTCGACCTGGTCGACCGCGGGGATCACCTCGTTATGCATGATCAGGTCGACCAGCCGGTCCGGATGGAAGTTCGACACCCCGATCGCCCGGGACAGCCCCTCGGCGTTGATCTTCTCCATGTCCCGCCATGCGCCGTACACGTCGCCGAACGGCTGGTGGATCAGGTACAGGTCGAGGTGGTCGAGGCCGAGTCGCTGCAGCGAGCGTTCGAAGGCGGCACGGGTCCTGCCTTCGCCGGCGCCCTGGATCCACAGCTTGGTCGTGACGAACAGCTGCTCACGCGGGATACCGCTGGCCGCGATCGCCCGTCCGACGGCTTCCTCGTTCTGGTAGGACGCGGCGGTATCGATCAGCCGGTAGCCGGCGGCGAGGGCTTCGCTCACCGCTCGTTCACATTCGGCGGGCTCGGCGATCTGGAAGACGCCGAAGCCGAGGATCGGCATCTCGACGCCGTTGTTCAGGGTCACAGTTCGCATGAGTTGTCCTTCCGCTGGGCTGTTGCCCAACCACTACACCGCTTCCCGCGCGGACGCGGAAGCACCTGCCGTACCACGCACCGCCAGTACCTGTTACGCGCGGACGGTCCGGCGGTAGCGTCGTCGGGCGGACAACCGCCGCGAGATCAACGAGTTCCTGACCAGCCGACGCGCCCGCGTCCGGCCCCAGGACTCCGGCCTACCCGCGATGGACGGCCGCCGACGCGTTGCCGGCCTCAAGCGCGAAGAGGTCGCCCTCCTCGCCGGGGTAAGCGTCGACTACTATGGCCGCCTCGAACGCGGCCAGCTCGGCGGCGTGTCCACCTCAGTCCTCGACGCCATCGCCGACGCACTCAAGCTCGACGAAGCCGAGCGACAACATCTCCGCGACCCCGCCCAGGCCGCCGCTGCGCCCGAACGCACCCTGCGGAGCCGAACCGCCAAGACGCCGTCCGTGCGGCCCAGCATCCGTGCCCTTCTGGACGGCATGACCGGCGTCCCGGCTTACGTCCGAAACGCACGCGCCGACATCGTGGGCGCCAACGACCTGTGCCTGGCGCTCTACGACGGAATCCTCGCCCGCGACGAACCGTTCAACCTCGCCCGCTTCGTTTTCCTCGACGGGCGCGCCCACGGCTTCTTCCTCGACTGGGACGAGGTCGCCGACGGCGGGAGCGCTGTCGGCGTTGCCCGTGGATGCACAAAACCCCTTGCCAGACTTACGTCTGACAAGGGGTTTCACCTTGTAGCCCCGACGGGATTCGAACCCGCGCTACCGCCTTGAGAGGGCGGCGTGCTAGGCCGCTACACAACGGGGCCCTAGCTGTCGCTTTCGCGACCCAGCGAACACTACCAAACTGCTTCCAGCGGCGGCGAATCTCGCTGCAGCTGGGGTACTAGGACTCGAACCTAGACTGACGGAACCAGAATCCGGCGGGCTGCCAATTACCCCATACCCCATCGGCCAATTCCCGCGAACCAGCCGAGGAACGACCTTACCGGACGGCACGCCCTTGGCTCAAACTGAGCCCACCCGGACGCCGGGAGTCGTCGTCGCGAGCCGCATCCGCCGGGCCACCCAGAGCGCTCCAGCAGCAAACAGCGCGAAAGCCGCCAGGTTCCAGGCCACCTCGACCCAGCCGACCGTTGTGACCCCCTTCGTTTCGGCCAGCGTCCCCGAAAGCGCCCCATAGCCGAACGCCACCAGGTTGTTCACCACGTGTGCGGCGATGCCCGCCTCCAGCCCGCCGGTCTTCAGTACCAAGAAGCCTGCGATCAGGCCGAACGCGAAGCGATGCAGGAACAGTGGCACGTCCTGCGTCCCGTGCAGCAGCGCGAACACGGCCGCCGAACCCACCACGCCGAACCACGGACCGGCCGGCGATGCCATGCCGATCGCCTGCAACAGGTAGCCGCGGAAGAAGTACTCCTCGGCCGCGGCCTGCAGCGGCGAAGTGATCACGATCGCGGCGAGGAACCACCACAGGTTCTTTTCGGGAGCGAACACCCAGGCCTCCCCGACCCGGGACAGCACCCAGAGCCCGCCCAGCACCACCACCGCCACCAGCGTCGCCGCGAACGTGTACCGCCAGCGGAAGCCGGGTTGCACCGAGTGCAGCCAACGCGGGTTGAACCGGTGCAGCAGGTAGACCAGTCCGAAGCTGATCGGGATCAGCATCGACAGTCCAAGGTGCGTGGCGAAGACTCCCGCCGGCTCCTCGAACTTCGCCGCGGCGGCATAGAAACTGCGCCAGTCGCCCGGCGAGCCCGCCAGCACCCAACCCAGCCCGATCAGGCCCGCGGTGACCAGCGGAGTGACCACCAGGAAGGTGATTACCCCAGCCAGCGGCCCGCCCAGGCCGAGGGCGATCCGGCGCGCCGGCGACTCGTTCTCGGCAACCAAAAGCACCTCGGGATAGGTAACCCCCGGACGCGGCTCGTGCAGGACGGCGGACGTCACCTCAGGCGTCCTCGGCCACCACGACGTTGGTCAGTGTGCCGATGCCGGCGATCGTGACACTGACCCGGTCACCGGGCTGCATCGGGCCGACCCCTGCCGGCGTACCGGTGAGGATCACGTCACCTGGCAGCAGGGTGGTGAACGCCGACACGTAAGCGATCAGTTCAGGCACGCCACGCACCATCAGTTCGGTGTTGCCCGACTGCACCACTTCACCGTTGAGCGTCGTCTCGATGTCGAGCCGGCCGGCTTCGTCGATGTCCAGGTGGGTGGCGATCCAGGGTCCGATCGGGCAGAAGCTGTCGAAACCCTTCGCACGCGTCCACTGCCCGTCCGACTTCTGCAGGTCGCGGCAGGTGACGTCGTTTGCGACCGTGTACCCGAAGATCACGTCCGCCGCCCGCTCCACCGGAACGCGGCGGCAGATCCGCCCGATCACCACCGCGAGTTCGCCCTCGTAGTGCAGGTCCTTCGACTCGGGCGGATAGACGATCGGCTCGCCCGGACCGATCACAGAGGTGTTGGGCTTGCTGAAGATGATCGGCTGGTCCGGCACCTCGTTGCCGAGTTCGGCGGCGTGCGCTGCGTAGTTGCGTCCGATGCCGATCACCTTGCTGCGCGGGATCACCGGGGCAACCAGCCGGACGTCCGCCAGCGGGAGGCGCTCGCCGGTGTAGTGCACCGGTCCGGCCAGCGGATCACCGGAGACCACGGCGATGGTGTCCGGATTGGGGCCCGAATCCTCGGCTAGTTCGACAACTCCGTAGGTCGGGTCGCCCTGGGCGACGAATCTGGCGATGCGCATGGCGCGGAGTCTACGACAGACAGGTTGCGCCGAGCCCGTCCGCGGGCGTCCGGCCCCAGCGCCCGCTCGAGCCCGACTTCGCTCCCTAGAGGGGCCGTTGCTCCCGAAACTTCGGGAGCAAAGGTCCCATTCGGGTGCGAAGTTGAGTCGTCGGTCAGGCCACCACGTTCTCCAGCGGCTCGCCGACGGCGAAGCGCTGCAGCTGGGCGCGCACCAGACGCTGCATCCGTGGGTAGAAGGCGGTGCTCTGGCCGCCGACATGCGGGCTGATCAGCACGCCGGGAGTCCGCCACAAGCGGTGATCGGGCGGCAGTGGCTCGGGGTCGGTGACGTCGAGCGCAGCGCGCACCCGTCCGGACGCGGTCGCGTCCGCCAGCGCCTCGGTGTCGACCACCTTGCCGCGGGACACGTTCACCAGCAGCGCACCGTCGGCCAGCTTCGCCAGTTCGGCGGCTCCGATCAGGTGCTCGGTCTCTGGGGTCAGCGGCGTGATCACGAACACGACATCAGCGTCCGGCAGCAGCGCAGGCAGCTCCCCGATCGAGCGGACGGGAACCGCTCCCGTCCGCGCCCGCCGAGCCACCCGCGTCACCGACGCGACCTCGAACCCGGCGAGTCGGCGCTCGATGGCCGCACCGATCCGGCCGTAGCCGACGATCAGCACCCGCCGGTCGGCCAACGAGGTGGCGAAGTCGTTGCCCCAGATTCCGGCCGGCATGTTACGGGCATAGGTATCGAGGTGCCGGTTGCTGGCCAGCGCGAGACCCACCGCCAACTCAGCCGTGCTGGCATCGTGGACTCCGGCCGCGTTACACAGCTGCACCCCGTCCGGCAGGTAGGGCAGGAAGTTGTCGTAGCCCGCGCTGAGCAGCTGGACCACCTTCAACCGAGCCATCTCCCCCACCCGGGCCATCACCGCAGTTGCGGGATGCATGTACGGCGCGACCAGCAGCTCCACCTCGCCGATCGATTCCGGCCAGCTCCCGTCCGCCAGGAAGTAGTCGGCCACAAGGCCTTCCGGCAGCGTCCCGAGCGCGGTCTCGGCGGCGGCCGAGTCGGGATAGGGCAACCAGATGCGACGAGCCATGCCTCTACCCTAGGGTGCGATGCGTGAGCACCTTCGACGCTGTTGAACTGATCCGCACCAAGCGCGACGGCGGCCGCCTCAGCGAGCCCGCCATCGACTGGCTGATCCGCGCCTACACCGACGGCATCGTCACCGACGAGCAGATGGCCGCGATGGCAATGGCCATCTTCTTCCGTGGCCTGGATGCCGACGAGCTGACCCGCTGGACCAACGCCATGATCGCCACCGGCGAGCGGATGGATTTCTCCTCGCTCTCCCGGCCCACCGTCGACAAGCACTCCACCGGCGGTGTGGGCGACAAGATCACCCTGCCGCTGGCCCCGCTGGTGGCGGCCTGTGGCGCGGCCGTCCCGCAACTGAGCGGACGCGGTCTCGGCCACACCGGTGGCACCCTCGACAAGCTCGAAGCGATTCCGGGCTGGCGGGCCAGCCTCAGCAACACCGAGATGCTGGCGCAACTGGAGTCCGTCGGTGCGGTGATCTGCGCTGCCGGCGCAGGCCTTGCCCCGGCCGACAAGAAGCTCTACGCCCTGCGCGACGTGACCGCGACCGTGGAGTCGATTCCGATGATCTCGGCCTCGATCATGAGCAAGAAGATCGCCGAGGGCACCAGTTCGCTGGTGCTGGACGTCAAGACCGGCTCGGGCGCTTTCATGAAGTCCGTAGCTGACTCCCGGGCGCTCGCTCAGACCATGGTCGGCATCGGCACTGCGGCGGGGGTGAACACGGTCGCGCTGATCACCGACATGAACGCTCCGCTCGGACGGACGGCCGGCAACGGCCTCGAGGTCGCCGAGTCGGTGGACGTGCTGGCCGGCGGCGGACCGTCCGATGTGGTCGAACTGACCGTGGCCCTGGCCCGCGAGATGCTGCTGTGCGCCGGCATCGATACCGACCCCGCGGACGTGCTCGCGTCCGGCAAGGCCATGGACACCTGGAAGGCCATGATCCGCGCCCAGGGCGGCGATCCGGACGCTCCCCTGCCCACGGCCCGCCACACCGAGGTCATTACCGCTTCGGCGGACGGCTACCTCGCTGGCATGGACGCGATGGCCGTCGGACTGGCTGCCTGGCGCCTAGGGGCCGGACGCGCAGTGCAGGGCGAGCAGGTACAGGCCGCCGCCGGCGTCACCTGGCACGCCGGAGTGGGCGACCGGGTCGCCGCCGGTGCCCCGCTGTTCACGCTGCACACCGACACCCCCGAACGCATGGAACGCGCCCGCGAGGCGCTGGCGGACGCCGTCACTTACGCCGACTCCCCGGTGGATCGTGGTCCGCTGGTGTTGGAGCGCATCAGCGCTACCTAGCCGACGGGGTGACCTGGTGCAGCCGCCCGGGGCCTAACACCAGGCAGACGTCCAGCGCTGATCAGCGTTGCTCTACGCCGTCAGGGCGCGCTGCTCGCGCTCGCGCTGCCGACGCAGGCGCCAGCGGTCGAGGCGGTTCGCCGGCCGGGCCTTGAAGGTGCCCATACCCACTGAGCCGCGCACCAGGAAGACCGGACAGCCCGGGGCCGGAATGCCCGGCACCTTCACCTTCACAGTGCCGATGCCGCGGGTCAGCCGGTCGACGTTCACCGCCCAACCGTCGGGCAGCACCAACACGACGGTGCCCATCGTGGCCTCAACCACCAGATCGATCACCTCGGTGGCGGCCCGCGCCTGGAGGCAGTAGATCCGGACAGTCTCGATCCCAGCACGCGCGACCATGAACGGTGGCACCACCCAGGCTCCGGTGCGCTTCGTGCCCGACCATCCCGCGTCGAGGATGAGCGGCGCCTCTGGCCGGTGACCGACGTTGGCCAGTGCGGCGAGTGCCTGGGCGGCGGTCGGCATCGGCACCGTTGCGGACAGCGAAGTGCCTGGCCGCAGGTCGGCGAACAGCGCCGCCAGCTCGGTGCTGGTGCGCGCGACTCGGGCCCGCTCGGCTCGTTCGTCGAGCTCCTCCGCGGTGAGCCGGCCGTCCTCCGCCGCGCGGCGCAGGTCGGCCACGGCCTGCTCACGCTCGACGTGGCCGATCCGAATCTCATCGCTACTGGTCACCCGGCCAGCCTAGCGGGGTGCCGCGACTACGCGTCCGCGCCCTCGAAGCCAGGGTGGGCCAGCGCCCACAGGTAGCTGTCGTGAAGCGCCTCCCAGGATGCCTCGATGACGTTGGTGCCGACACCGACGGTCGTCCAGGTGCGCTCGCCGTCGGTCATGTCGATCAAGGTACGCACGATCGCGTCCGTGCCGTGGCCCTGGTCGATGATCCGCACCTTGTAGTCGGTGAGCTCGAACTCGTCGACCTGCGGGTAGGCAGGATTCAGCGCGTTCCGCAGCGCGACATCAAGGGCGTTCAGCGGGCCGTGACCCTCACCGACCAGGTTGTAGGTCAAGCCCTTCGCACGCACCTTCACCACAGCCTCGGAATCACCTTCGGGCTTCACCTCATGCCCGGTCAGCACCCGCCAGCTGAGCACCTCGAAATAGTCCTCCAGCAAGCCGAGTTCGTCGCGCAGCAGCAGTTCGAAGGACGCGTCCGCCGACTCGTAGGAATACCCGTCCATCTCGCGCGCCTTCACCTTCTCGGTGACCTTAGCCGCCAGGTCGCGGTCGGAGAGGTCGTAGCCGAGCTCGGAGCCCTTGATCTGGATATTCGCGCGCCCGGCCATGTCGGAGACCAGCATGCGCATGTCGTTGCCAACCAGCTTCGGATCGATGTGCTGGTACAGGTTCGCGTCCACCTTGATCGCGGACGCGTGTAGGCCGGCCTTGTGCGCGAACGCGGACGCACCCACGTACGGCTGGCGGGTGTTCATCGGGTAGTTGGTGACGCCCGAAATCGCGTGGCTGACCCGGGTGGCCTCGGCCAACTGGTCGGGAGTGACCACCTGCCAGCCGTACTTGAGCTGCAGGTTCGCGATCACCGTGATCAGGTTCGCGTTGCCGGTGCGCTCGCCGTGGCCGTTCATGGTGCCCTGGACATGCATCACGCCCGCCTCGACCGCGGCCAGCGTGTTGGCCACGGCACAGCCGGTGTCGTTGTGGCAGTGGATGCCGAGATCGACGCCGATCTGGGCGGCGGCGGACACGATGTCCCCCATCCAGGAGGGCAGCATCCCGCCGTTGGTGTCACAGAGCACGACGACCTCGGCGCCGGCCTCGGCAGCGGCGCGCACCACTTCGAGCGCGTAGTCAGGGTTGGCACGGTAGCCGTCGAAGAAGTGCTCACAGTCGACGAACACCCGGCGTCCGTTGGCGACGAGATGGGCCACCGTATCGGTGACCATGGCGAGGTTCTCCTCCAGCGTGGTGTGCAGCGCACGGAAGACGTGCTCGTCGTGGCTCTTCGCCACGATGCAGATCACTTCGGTGTTGGCGTCCAGCAGCGCCTGCACCTGCGGGTCGTCGGCTGCGGCGGCACCGACCTTGCGAGTGGCGCCGAAGGCCACCAGCTTGGCGTTGCGCAGCTTCAGCTCACCGGCGGCCGCCGCGGCGAAGAAGGCGGTGTCATTGGGGTTGGCGCCCGGCCAGCCGCCCTCGATGAAGTCGACGCCGAGGTCGTCGAGGTGACGGGCGATCTTCAGCTTGTCGGCAACGGTGAGTTGGAGTCCCTCCTGCTGGGCACCATCGCGAAGCGTGGTGTCAAAGACGTGGAAGCTGTCCGGTGCGGCTGGCAATTGAGTCACCGGGTGAGTTTGCCGTCCCCCACCGCGGTTACGCCAGCGTTTCAGGTTTCGAGACTACGATCTCAAACATGGCGACACTCGTGCACCGCGGATTGACCGTACACAGCATCGGCGAACTCCCCGAAGTGGGTAGCAAGCTACCCGGCTTCGTGCTCACCAGCACCGGTATGACCGACGACCTCGGCCCGGACGTGGCAGTGGGCAAGCGGCTGGTGCTGAACATCTTCCCGAGCATCGATACCGGGGTCTGCGCGATGAGCGTCCGTCGGTTCAATGAACTCGCCGCCGGGCTGCCGGACGCGGTCGTGCTCTGTGTCTCGAACGACCTTCCGATGGCCCAGGCCCGGTTCTGCGGCGCCGAGGGCATCGACAACGTCGTGACCGGGTCCGGCTTCCGCTCGAGCTTCGGCGACGACTTCGGCGTCACCCTGCTGGACGGGCCGATGCGCACTCTGCTCTCCCGCGCGGTCGTGGTGGCGGACGCGGACGGCACCATCACCTACACCCAACAGGTGCCGAACATCAGCGAGGAGCCCGACTACGCGGCCGCGCTGGCCGCACTGGCGTAGGCCGCCCTCTTAATCGGGATAACTCGGCCGCCAGCGTCACGACCGCCCGTCGAGGACCAGCCAAACCTGCGAGCACACCCCCTGGAGCGAGTACTGGCGCCAAGTCCGGTTCCCCGATGCGAATGTGATCGATGATCCACGCGGACGACGCCGATGAACCCGCTTTCAACCGGTTATGGCGGCGGTCCCGTGGTCCCGTCTGCGATGAACCCGACTTTGACTGGTTATCCGGCCGGAATCCGGCTCCATAACCAGTCAAAGTCGGGTTGTTCTTTCGGGAGCCGCTGGTGAGGCCCTCGAAACCGGTCAAAACCGGGTTGAATGCCCGCCACAGGGATGAACCCAAGGCGCAGCAGACGGAAACCCGACGGATCTCGGGTAGGCCGGCCCTCGACGAGCTGTGCGCTCAGCGGACGCGCTTCAGCCAGCCGTGGGTGTCGGGGACGCGGCCGTACTGGATGTCCAGGATGGCGTTGCGGATCGCGAGGGTCTGCGGGCTGCCGTTCTCGGGCAGGCGCCACTCGCCGGCCTTCGATTTGAACGCACCGATCGGGGTGACCACAGCCGCGGTGCCGCACGAGAACGCCTCGACGGTGCTGCCGTCAGCAATGCCCGAGAAGAGCTCGTCGGGAGTGATCCGGCGTTCCTCAGGAGTGAGGCCCAGCTCGGCCGCCACGGTCAGGATCGAGTCGCGGGTGATGCCCTCCAGGATGGTGCCGGTGAGCGCAGGGGTGACCAACCGCCCGTCCGCGGTGATCAGGAAGACGTTCATGCCGCCGAGTTCCTCCACCCGGTCCTTGTCAGCGGCCTCGATGAATAGCACCTGCGAGCAGCCGTGCTCATAGCCTTCGTACTGCGCGATCAGGGACGAGGCGTAGTTGCCGCCGCACTTGGCCGCACCCGTGCCGCCCACCCCGGCCCGGGAATACTCGTCGGTCACCCAGATGTCGACGGGCTGGACGCCGCCGGCGAAGTACGGCCCGGCGGGCGACACGATCACGCAGAAGGTGACCCGCTCGGCCGCACGCACGCCTAGGAACACCTCGGACGCGAACATGAACGGCCGGATGTAGAGGCTCTGCTCACCCGCCGAAACCGGCACCCAGCGCTCGTCCACCTTGACCAGTTCTTCGACCGCGGTGACGAAGTCGTCCACTGGCAGTTCGGGCAGCATCATCCGGGCGGCTGAGGACTGGAAACGCTCGGCGTTCGCCTCCGGACGGAACAGGTGAATCGAACCGTCCGCATGCCGATAGGCCTTCAAGCCCTCGAAGATCTCCTGGCCGTAGTGCAGGACGGCGCTGGCCGGGTCCATCTGGAACGGCCCGTAGGGCTTGACCTCATCCGCGGCCCAACCGTCCGCTTTCGTCCAGGTCGCGACGGCCATGTGATCGGTGAAGTGATCACCGAAGCCAGGGTTCGCCAGGACTCGCGCGACCTCGTCGTCGCCGGCCGGATTGGGGTTGCGATGGAGCGGGAAAGTCAGGGACATGTGCGCATGCTACCGCTGAGTGGTGAGACAGGGACGTCCGAAGCGTGGTCGTCCCAGTAACCTCGCCCGGGTGAGAACAGCCGACAAGCCAGTCATTTCCGTCATCGCCGGCGACGGCATCGGCCCCGAGGTGGTGGCCGAGGGCCTCAAGGTCCTCACCACCGTGGTCGGCGAGGATGCCTTCGACTTCGTGCACCACGACCTGGGCGCCGAGCGCTGGCAGCGCACCGGTGAGGTGCTGCCCGACTCCGAACTGGAAACCCTGGCCGCTTCGCAGGCGATCATCCTCGGCGCCGTGGGAGCCGCGCCGGGTTCGAAGGCGATCCCGTCCGGGCTTCTGGAGCGGGGTCTGCTGCTCAAGCTGCGCTTCGCGTTCGACCACTACGTGAACCTGCGCCCGTCCAAGCTGTACCCGGGCGTGCCCACTCCCCTGGCCACGTCGGTGACCGAGCGCGGGCCGATCGACTTCGTCGTGGTGCGCGAGGGCACCGAGGGCCTTTACTGCGGCAACGGCGGCGCTTTCCGTGCCGGCACCGACTTCGAGGTGGCCACCGAGGTCAGCATCAACACGGCCCACGGTGTCGAGCGGGTGATCCGGGACGCCTTCGAGCGCGCCGAGAACCGCCGCAAGGCGGTCACCATGGTGCACAAGCACAACGTGCTGGTGCACGCCGGCGGGCTGTGGAACCGGCTCTTCCAGACCGTCGCCGCCGAGCACCCAGACGTCACCACCGACTACCTGCACGTGGACGCGGCCACGATCGCCCTGGTGCAGGACCCGCAGCGCTTCGACGTGATGGTCACTGACAACCTCTTCGGCGACATCCTCACCGATCTGGCCGCTGCAGTCACCGGCGGCATCGGGCTAGCCGCTTCGGCGAACATCAACCCGACCGGCGCGTTCCCGTCCATGTTCGAGCCGGTGCACGGCTCGGCGCCGGACATCGCCGGCCAGGGCATCGCCGACCCGACCGCCACCATCTTGTCGATGGCCCTGCTACTCGACCACCTCGGCCGTCCGGCCGACGCCAGGCGCATCGAGGTGGCCGTGGACGCCGACATCGCCGAGCGGGGCGCGACCAAGCGTCCGACGTCGGTGGTCGGCGACGAGATCGCGGCTCGCATCTGACCGCGGGCGCGGCGGGCGAGGTCGTGGTGGATGCCGACTGGCACCGCCGCCAGGGCGCATAGGCCAACAACGCCGCCCACGCGTTGCTGGCTGCCGAACGCGAGGCCAGTGGCGATGAGTTGCTGCTGCGGACGGTCTACGCCGCCGCGTACCACGGGCAGCTGACGCCTTCGGCGCGTCCGGAGAATGAGGCGCGGGCGAACTACCTGATCGCGCTGGCCCAGCCGGCGACCGGCTGGCCCGCGGCAGCTATGGGGGCGGCGGATCGCTGCCTGGTGGTGTGCGAGCAGCACGGCCTGGCCGACTTCGCGGTCGACCCGGTGATCTAGAGACTCTCAGTCGGCGGCGAGAGTGCCGAACAGGTGCCGCCGCTCGCCGGTGACCCTCCCGGAGATCCACCAAATTGCTTCGATCAGGACGATCGCCAACAGGCCCATCGAGGCGGTGGTGGTCATCATCGCGGCATTGGCCGGATCCATCTGCAGCTGCGGGATCAGGTTGCCGAGCAGCGGGATCACCTCGGCCCAGGCGGGTAGCCAGTACGGCAGCCAGAAGATCACCCCGTAGGCGGCCAGCAGGCACAGCCCGATCATCAGCAGCTTCCACCACTGGTACGGACGCGCGGTCGCGATCATCACCCACGCCCCGCCCATCATCAGCGTGACCAGCGCCGCGGTGCTCGCCTGGGTGCTGAGGACGGGGTCAGGGGTGGCCGGCTTGACCAGCAGGTAGGCGGTGAAGCTGGTCACGGCGACCACGATGCCCGCCGGGATCGAAAAGCTCATCACCCGCTTCAGGAAGCCCGGACGCGCCCGCTCGGCGTTCGGCGCCAGCGCAAGGATGGAGGCCGGAATGCCGATTGTGAACCAGCCGACGAACGAGATGTGAATCGGCACGAACGGGAACGGGATCCGCCACAACGCCACCAGCAGCGCCAGAATGATCGAGTACATCGTCTTGGTCAGGAAGAAGTTCGCGACCCGCTCGATGTTGCCGATCACCCGGCGGCCCTCGGCCACCACGTGCGGCAGGGTGGCGAAGCTGTCATTCAGCAGCACGATCTGGGCCACCGAGCGGGTTGCGGCGGCCCCCGAACCCATCGCGACGCCCAGGTCGGCATCCTTTATCGCGAGCACATCGTTGACGCCGTCGCCGGTCATGGCGACGTTGCGTCCCTTGGATTGGAGGGCAGCCACCATCTGCCGCTTCTGCTGCGGGGTGACCCGTCCGAACACCCCGGCTTCCTCGACGCGCGCGGCGAACTCGTCCGCGTCCTCGGGCAGGGTGCGGGCATCGACGACCTCGCCGGTATCGACGCCCAACGAGCCGGTGACCGCGCCCACTGAGGTCGCGTTGTCGCCGGAGATGACCTTCACGTCCACGTTCTGCTCAGCGAAGAAGGCCAGGGTGCCGGCCGCCTCCGGGCGCACCTTCTGCTCCAGCACCAGCAGTGCGCGGGGGGTGACCGTTCCCGGGGCGCCGAGGGCGTCCACGAGCCGATCGGACTCGGCCAGCAGCAGCACGCGGCGGCCACCCGCGCCGATCTGTTCAGCCCGGGACGCGGCCGCACTCTTGGCCGGGGCCAGCACGTCCGGGGCGCCGATCACCCAGTTGCCGTGGCCCTCGAACGACATGCCCGACCATTTCTTGGCGGACGTGAACGGCGCCATCGCGGTGATCGCCCACTGCTGTTCGGTGAGCGGCAGTTCGTGTGCCAGCGCCTGCATCGAAGCATTCGGACGCGGATCGCCGGCGGCGAGTTGGGCCAGCACCTTTCTGAGGCCCGGAATGTCGTTGGAATCCAGGGTGTCGAGGTCGGTGAACTTGAGGCCGTTCTCGGTGAGGGTGCCGGTCTTGTCGGCGCAGACCACGTCGACCCTGGCCAGGCCCTCGATCGCCGGGAGCTCCTGGACCAGGCACTGCTGCTTGCCGAGCCGAACCACACCCACCGCGAACGCGAGCGACGTGAGCAGCACCAAACCCTCGGGCACCATCGGCACCAGGGCGCCGGCCATCCGTAGCACCACCTGCTGCCAGGTCTCGTCGGTGCGCTGGCCCCACTGCACCCAGATCGTGGCCAGCCCGACCGGGATCAGCAGCCAGGTGATCAGCCGCAGGATCTGGTTGATGCCCTGCTGTAGCTCCGACTTCACCAGCGAGAACTTGCTGGCCTCGCTGGTCAGCTTGGCCGCGTAGGAGTCGCGGCCAACCTTGGTCGCCCGGAACGCGCCGAACCCGGCGACCACGAAGCTCCCCGACATCACTTCGCTGCCCGGCGTCTTCTCCAGCGGATCGGACTCGCCGGTCAGCAGCGACTCGTCGACTTCGAGATAGGACGCCTCGACCACTTCGCCGTCGACGACGATCTGGTCGCCCGGGCCGATCTCGATCACGTCGTCGAGCACCAGCTCTTCGCGGTGCAGTTCGACCGGAACCCCGTCCCGGCGGACGGTGGGCTTGCCTTCGCCGACCACGGCCAGGCTGTCCAGCGTGCGCTTCGCCTTGAGCTCCTGGACGATGCCCACGCCGGAGTTGATGATGATCAGGAAGCCGAACAGCGCGTTCACGATCGAGCCGGTGCTCAGCACCATGATGAACAGCACCATCAGCAGGAAGTTGATCCGGGTGAACACGTTGGCCCGGACGATGTCCCAGGTGCTGCGGCCCGACCGTGGCGGCAGCTCGTTCACCAGCCCGCGCCGCACTCGATCCTCGACCTCGGCCGTGGACAGTCCGGGGTCGAGCGTCGCCGTGTTAGTCATGGGCGCCAGCTTGCCAGACCCGACGACGAGAGCGCAGGGCGAGCTTGCTCGCACTCGCCGAGGAGGAAGGATCCACAGCGCAGCGAGACCCGACGACGAGAGCGCAGGGCGAGCTTGCTCGCACTCGTGCCCCCAAAGTTCCCGCCGGCGAAACTGACGTTCGCCGGGGAACCTTCCCCGGCAAATGTCAGATTCGCCGGCGGGAACTGAGCGGCGGACGGCTGGGACGAGCACGAGCACCGGCTAGGCCGGTCGCGCGTCGCCGAGAATTTGATTGGACGCTTGGGTGAACGCCGACTCGATGCGGTCACGGAACGCGGCGCGATTCGCCAGGTCGTCCCAGCCCCAGCGGACGACGACCCACCCGAGCCGCCGAATTGCAGCTTCGCGCGCCTTCTCCTTCATCACCGCGCGCGACACTTCCTCAGGCGTGCCGGCGTACTTGATCCGGCCGTCGAACTCGCCAACCACGCCGCGCAGGAGCCAACCGAAGTCGGTTCTCGCCACCCAGTTGCCGTACTCATCGAAGATGTTCACCTGCAGTTCGGGACGCTCAAGCCCAACCTCGGCGATCCGTACCCTGCTGATGGACTCGCCCGGGCTCTCCGACCGACCGTCGGCGAAGGCAAGGGCCGCACGCGCCGTCCCAATGCCACGTTTCCGACCGGCGGCCTCGACTGTCGCCGCCAGCAGAGCCAGATCGGCCTTGGCATGCAGTGCCGCATCGAGAACCGACACCGCCTGCTCGTAGTTGAGCAGACAGCTGAAGTCGATCGCCGTCCGCTCGAGACTGGTCACCCGGTAGCCACCGAGTTCGATCACCTCCTGGCCGGAAAGGTCGGAGCGGCGCGCGTAGAGGTGCGTGCTCCGCTCACCGTGACCCGAACCGGAGCGAGTTACCGTCACGCGTCCCAATAGACCGGTCCACGACGGCAGATCGTGTAGCACCCCGGCGCTGACGTGGCTGATCACGGTGTTGGGCCCAAGCGTGGGCCAGGTTCCGGCAACCAGCTGTAGATGGCGGTTGATCGCTGGTGCCGCCAGGGCATCGGCATAGGCACCGTGACGCACTCGCACCAGCGCACCCGAGCCGGCTTGGCGCGACAACGCCCGATGGCTTTTCCCTTGGCTGACCAGTTCGCGGGCTCGGATCACATCCATGCCTTCACTTCAGCGCACCCCGAACGCCAGTGAAAGGGGTGCAACAAATCGACAACACCCTGTGCAAACCAGCCAAGCTCACCCCGTCCGCCCCAAAATCAACCCACCGCAGCTAGACGCCAGCGATCCGGACTCTTGCCGGGGAATGTTCCCTGGCAAGAGTCCGGATCGCTGGCGTTAACTGCGAAACGGCGGACGGGCGCGCGGCTCAGCGAGCGGCGGTGCCCTCCACGTAGTCGTCGTCGTGGGACTTCACCCAGGCCATCAGGCCGCGGAGCTTGCGTCCGGTCTCCTCGATCGGATGGGCCTCCCCGGCAGCGCGCAGCGCCTTGAACTCAGGCGCGCCGGCGTCCTGGTCGTCGATGAACCGCTTGGCGAAGGCGCCGGACTGAATGTCGGCCAACACCTCCTGCATGCGGGCCTTGACGGACGCGTCGATCACCCGCGGGCCGGAGACGTAGTCGCCGTACTCGGCGGTGTCCGACACCGACCAGCGCTGCTTGGCGATGCCGCCCTCGTACATCAGGTCGACGATCAGCTTCAGCTCGTGCAGGCACTCGAAGTAGGCCACCTCGGGCTGGTAGCCCGCCTCGGTGAGCACCTCGAAACCGGCCTGCACCAGGGCGGACATG
>JAKOQD010000204.1 GCA_029778515.1 Actinomycetes bacterium | reverse complement strand
GTCATCGTCAAGAGCGCGCAGACGGGCCGGATCGGCGACGGAAAGGTCTGGACCTCCCCGGTCGAGTCCGTCACCCGCGTCCGGACCGGAGAGCGCGGGCCCGACGCCCTGTAACTGACAGGGCGACGTCCCGCCTCGCGTGAGTGGTCGGTCGCGCGGTGAGTGGTGCAACACTGCACAACTCCCATGCCGCGGCCGACCACTCACGTTGAAACCCCAAGCCCCAGCAGTCAGTCAGAGAGGAGAAGCCGTGAATGTCGTGACACAGGACTTCCTGAGCGCCCGTACCGACCTGGTAGGCCGGCCCGGGTTCGGCCCCTCCCGCCGGCACGCCCTCACGGGCCTCACCGACGACTGGCTCACCGAGTTGTTCGTCGCCTCCGGGGCCCGCGACCTCGGCTGTGCGCTGGTCGCGGTGGGCGGCTACGGCCGCGGCGAGCTGGCACCGGCCAGCGACATCGACGTCCTTCTTCTGCACCCCTCGGCGGTCGCCGCCGCCGACGTGGCCACGGTCGCCGATCGGATCTGGTACCCGATTTGGGACTCGGGGCTGCGTCTGGACCACAGCGTGCGAACCCCCGCGCAGGCCCGCCGGCTGGCCGGCCAGGATCTGCGGGTGGTGCTCGGGCTGCTCGACGCCCGCACAGTCGTCGGTGACGAACGGCTGACCGTCGAGACCCGTTCCAGCGTGCTCGGCGACTGGCGCGCGATGGCCAAGCAACGGCTGGACGAATTACGGGCCGGAGTTGAGGACCGCGCCGCACAGTACGGCGAACTGGCCCATCTGCTGGAGCCGGACCTCAAGGAGAGTTACGGCGGGCTGCGCGATCTGACGATCATGCGGGCGTTGGCCGCCAGCTGGATCATCAGCCCGCCGCAGAGCTCGCTGGCTGCGGCCAGGCTCACGTTGCTCGATGCCCGCGACGCCCTGCACATGGCCACCGGCCGGACCACCGACCGGCTGACTCAGCAGGAACAGCCAGCTGTCGCCACGATGCTTGACTACGCCGACGAGGACGAACTCCTGCGCGCAGTCTGCGCGGCCGGACGCACGATCGGTTTTGTCAGTTCTGTGGCCTGGGGCAGGGTGCGCCGGCAGATCACGCGCACGTCCATTCCGAGGTTGCGCAAGATCCGGCGCACAAGCACCCGGACACCACTGGCCGAAGGCGTGGTGGTGCAGGACGGCGAGGCTGTGCTGGCCGCCGATGCCCGGCCGGATCGTGATCCTGTGCTGGTCTTGCGGGCCGCAGCATCTGCGGCCCAAGCCGGGCTGCAGATGTCGCAGCACACCGTCGACCGGCTGGCTGCCGAGTCCGCACCGCTGCCGGTACCGTGGCCGAGGCCGGCGCGGGAGAATCTGGTCAGTCTGCTCGGTGCTGGGCGGGCTTGCGTGAAGGTGTGGGAGTCCCTGGATCAGGCCAATCTCGTCAGCCGGTTGATTCCGGGCTGGGAGATCGTCCGGTCGGCCCCGCAGCGCAACCCCGTGCACCGTTACACCGTCGATCGGCACCTGGTCGAGACCGCAGTCGCCGCGGCGCAGCACACCCGCCGGGTCAGTCGGCCGGACCTGCTGCTGGTGGGCGCGCTTCTGCACGACATCGGAAAGGGTCGCGCCGGCGATCACACCGAACTCGGCGTCGAGATCGTCACCGACCTTGCGCCGCATCTTGGTTTCGATGCTGCGGACTCGGCGATGCTGACCGACCTCGTGCGCTACCACCTGCTGTTGCCCGATGTCGCGACCCGTAAGGACATCGACGACCCGGCGGTGATCGCGCCGGTAGCGCAGGCCCTGCGTACTCACGAGTTCCTGGATCTGCTGCACTGGCTGACCGTCGCTGACGCTGCGGCCACCGGACCAGCGGCATGGAGTCCCTGGAAGGAGAACCTGGTCGAGCTACTCGTGCGGCGCACGTCGGCCGCGATCGCCGGTGACGACCTGGTCATCGCGCCGCAGCTCGACGATGTCCCCGCGAGCATGTGGAGCGGGCATGACCTCGACGTCGTGGTCGAACCGGTCGGGGAGGCGGAAGTCACCGTCACTATCGCGGCCAAGGACTCCGTGGGTCTGCTCAGCCGCTGTGCCGGGGCGCTGGCCATCAACCGGCTGAGCGTCCGGGAGGCGACCAGCCGCACCCAGGATGGCCGGGCCGTCATCCGGTGGGGAGTGCAGACCCAGTTCGGCGAACCGCCGCGCGCCGAGTCGCTTGCCGCGGATTTGCGTAGGGCGGTCGCGGGGGAGATCGATATCGCGCGCCGGCTCATCGACCGGGAGCGCGCCTACTCCACCGACGAACTGCCGCCACCCCCCGCCGTCGCGCTGATCGCGGACGGCTCCAGCCGGGCGACCGTGCTGGAGGTGCGGGCTCACGACCGGGTCGGGCTGCTCTACTGGGTCACCGCCGCGTTGGCCGACGCGGGGATCAACGTGGACGGCGCGAAGGTCTCCACGCTGGGTAGCGAGGTAGTCGACGTCTTCTTCCTCACCGCCGGTGCGGACCAGCCACTCTCCGAGCACAAGGCGCAGGCCGCGCTCGAGGCGGTCCGCAAGGTGCTCGCGGATTGACGTACAGAAACTGGGCGAGCGGCTGGAATTGCCGACCAGTTCTGTACGCAGCACGCCGAACCCGTGGACCGCGGGACGGCGTGTCGCGTACGAAAGTGGTCCGTACCGGAAGTCACCTTCAGGTACGCGGACCAGTGCTGTACGCCGGTGGCTGGCTGAATCGAGTGTCGGCCACCGCCGGTTACCCTGGTAACCAGACCCCCCAGGAGTGATGCATGTTCAATTCCCTGTCCGACCGCCTGTCTGCCACGTTCAAGAACCTGCGCGGCAAGGGTCGGCTGTCCGAGGCGGACATCGACGAGACGGTGCGGGAGATTCGCAAGGCCCTGCTGGAGGCCGACGTCGCGCTGCCGGTCGTGCGCACGTTCACGGCCCGGGTCAAGGAGCGGGCGTTGTCCGCGGAGGTCTCGCAGAGCCTGAATCCGGCCCAGCAGGTCGTCAAGATCGTGCACGAGGAACTGGTCACGATCCTCGGCGGCGAGACCCGCACGCTGCGTCTGGCCAAGAAGCCGCCGACGGTGATCATGCTGCTGGGTCTGCAGGGCGCCGGGAAGACGACGCTGGCCGGCAAGTTGGCCAAGTACTTGGCAGGACAGGGCCACACCCCGCTGCTGGTCGCCGCCGACCTCCAGCGCCCAAACGCCGTGAACCAGCTGCAGATCGTCGCCGAGCGGGCCGGCGTCGACTGCTACGCACCGCAGCCGGGCAACGGCATTGGGGACCCGGTGCAGGTGGCCAAGGACTCCTTGGACGAAGCCGGCCGGACCCTGCACGACCTGGTCCTCATCGACACCGCTGGCCGGCTGGCGATCGACGCCGAACTGATGGGGCAGGCCGCCGCGATTCGTGATGCGGTGCAACCTGATGAGTTGCTGCTGGTGATCGACGCGATGATCGGTCAGGACGCCGTGCAGACGGCAG
>JAKOQD010000203.1 GCA_029778515.1 Actinomycetes bacterium | reverse complement strand
CGCCACAGCCGACCCGGAAGGTGAGTCCGCGGTAGCCGCAGTCCATCGCATCGGGCACCTGAACGTGGGCGACAACGCGTTCGTCGTAGCGGTCTCGGCCGCCCACCGGCGGCTCGCGTTCGCCGTGTGCGAGCAGGTGGTCGAGCAGGTCAAGGCCGAGTTGCCGATCTGGAAGCAGCAGTTCGAGGCGGACGGAAGCTATCGCTGGTCCGGGCTATGACCAGCAGGCGGCGGCCCTTCGTGACGCGTTGTTCGTTCCTCACAACGCTCCTCAGGGACCGTTGTCGGAACGTGCTCGCTCCTCACAACGCTCCCTAGGGACCAGTTGCTCTTCTAGAACCGGTCCCTGAGGAGGCTCGTGAGCTTGCGAGCGAGCCGTCACGAAGGGCCGCCGGCGCCGTGAAGCTGGGAGGTGCTGATAATCACAGCGGCGCAGCAACTGTTGATCGCCGGCCGGCAAACTCGACCGGCCGAACGCTCGTCTCCCAGGGATTCAGCGACCGTCGTCACCGACGCCAGTCGCCGGAGCGTCCCCCCGACTTGGCGAGCAGGCGCACGTGTTCCAGCTCGACGGCCTTGTCGATGCCCTTGACCATGTCCACCACGGCCAGGCCGGCTACCGCCACGGCGGTGAGAGCTTCCATTTCGACACCGGTGCGGTCGGCCGTCCGGACGGTCGCGGTGATCGCCACCCCTGCGTCCACCACGACCACGTCGAGTTCGACAGCGTGGACGCCGATCACGTGCGCCAGCGGCAACAGCTCAGGCGTCCGCTTGGCGGCGGCGATGCCTGCGATCCGGGCCACCGCGAGCACGTCGCCCTTCGGCACGTCGCCCGAGCGCAACAGTGCGACCACTGCGGGCGGGCAGCTGACCAGGCCTTCCGCGGTGGCGCTACGCACGGTCACCGCCTTACCGGTGACGTCGACCATCCGGGCCTGCCCGGACGCGTCCAGGTGCGTGAACGGCGAATCGGTCATGAACTCCTCCTCGGTGCGAGCGGCACCTGCGCGGCCGTCGCGGCCATCGTGTCCAGGTAGAGCACCCGTCCGAACAGCGGGTCGCCGGCGCCGGTGATCAGCTTGATCGCCTCGTTAGCCATCACTGCCCCGACCTGCCCGCACATCGCCCCGAGCACGCCCACCCCGGCCGCAGTCACCCAGCTGGCCGGGTCCGGGGGCTCGGGATGCAGGTCCCGCAGCGTGATCCCGGGCAAGACGCCCTCCGGACCAACCGGTCGGCTCCAGAACACACTGATCTGGGCCCGCGTCACCAGCACCGCGCCCCAGACCACCGGTATGCCGAGGTCAGCACAGGTATCCGCGATCAGATAGCGCGTCGGGTAGTTGTCCACCGCGTCGACCACCAGGTCGTATCCGCCCAGGATCTCGCGAGCGTTGCCTGCGTCCAGCCGCTGCAGGTGTGGCACCACCTGCACGCCGGGATCGAGCTCGGTCAGACGGTCGGCCGCGCTGACCGCCTTTGGCCGGCCAATGCCGTCGGTGGCGTGCAGCACCTGCCGTTGCAGATTCACCAATTCAACCTCGTCAGAGTCGACCACCCCGAGCGTGCCCACGCCCCCGGCAGCCAGGTAGAGCAACGCGGGACTACCCAGGCCGCCGGCCCCGACCACGCACACCTTCGCCGCGCGCAGCCGCCGCTGGGCCTCCTCGCCGAGTTCGGGGATCGGCATGTGCCTTGCGAACCTCTCCCGGTCGGACGCGGAGAGCTCCGGCCCGGGCGCCACCAGCGGGTTCAGCTTCACCATCGCACTTCACCTCTCTCCGCGGCCCAGCGCGCCGCGTCCTCCGGGGTGTCCAGGTCGGCCACGCTAGCGCCTCCGGGCTGGACACCGAGCAGACGCAGTGGTTCGAGCAGCCGGTACATGGCGGTCAGCGGCGGGTCGCCGCGCTCGCCCAGCCGTCGGGCCAAGGCGTCGGTGCGGTAGCAGCCAAGTAGCCATTGCAGCCGGTCGTCGGCGTCGAGAAGACAGACCCCGTCATGCTCGGACGCGGGCTCGGCTCGCAACAGGCCGGCCACGGCCGCCTCGGCGTCGGGCAGGTCGCTGGCCAGCAACAACGTCCAGGGCGCGTGTTCGGGGAGGAACTCGAACCCGGCCGCAACACCGGCCACCGGACCACCGAAGGGCGGGTCCTCCCGGGTCAGCCGGACCCCGTCCGGCACCGGTAGGTCGCCCACGACCACCACCTGTCGGGCACTCGCGACCGCGGCCAGCGCAATGTCGAGAAGGCGCCGACCACCTACGGTCACCCCCGGTTTACTCACCCCGCCCAGGCGCGACCCACGTCCGCCAGCCAACACGATCGCGTCGAATTCGGCGATCACAGCCACCGCACCCGTACGAGATCGCCCGCCGCCACCTCGGTCACATCCTCGGCCACCACCGCGATCGCGTCCGCCTCTGCCAGGGAGGTGACCACGTGCGACGCCGACCCGCGAAGGTGCGACGGGTGAGCCAGCAGGCATCCGTCGGGGGCGCTACTTAGTCGCACCGGCACCAGTTGCCGCCGTCCGCTGGGTGAGGTCCAGCCGGCTTCGGCGACCGCTGTGAATTCAGCAGGCGGACGCGTCCCAAGGAGCCGGTCGAGCATCGGGCGGACCAGCAAGGCATAGCTCAGCGACGCCGAGAGCGGGTTGCCGGGCAGCGCCACCACCGGTGTGCCGTCGGACCAGACCGCCCACCCCTGCGGCTTGCCCGGCTGCACCCTAACGTGGCGGAAGACGCCACCGGCGGCGGCCAGCACATCGCGGACCACGTCGAAGGCCCCGACACTCGCGCCACCGGTGAGAACCACCAGATCGCAGGTCGAAGTGGTCGCGTCGAGCCACGCCTGCAGCACCTCGGGACGGTCGCCAACCGGCTGCGCTCGAACCACAGCCGCGCCGTCACGGCGCAACGCGGCAGCCAGAGCCAGCGAGTTGGACTCGTAGATCTGACCCCGGGCCAGCGGCGCACCATCGCTCACGAGTTCATCGCCGGTCGCGCACACCGCCACGATCGGACGCGGGCGCACGGCCACCTCGACCGCACCGGCGGCGGCCAGGGCGCCCACCAGTCCCGGGCTGAGCACGGCTCCCGGTGCGGCGACCTGCACCCCATCAGCGAAATCCTCGCCCGCACGACGCACATGCATGGCCGGACGAGCGGGTGCCCGCTCGATGACCACCTCGGTCAATCCGCCGTCGGTGTCCTCGACCGGCACCACCGTGTCGGCGAAACTCGGCAGCGGCGCGCCGGTCATGATCCGGACGCACTCGCCCGGGCCTGCGTCCGGATCGTCGGGGCTGCCGGCCGGAACGTCCGCGATCACCCGCAAACGGGTCGGTGCGGTGGCGACCTCGGCGAAGCGGACCGCGTAGCCGTCCATGGCCGAGTTGTCGAAGGCAGGGACGCTCGTCGCCGCGGTTACCGGCTCAGCGAGGACGCGGCTAGCCGCGTCCGCCAAGCCGATGCGCTCAACCCGGGAGTCGGGCTGGACCAGGCGCAGGAGTTCCTCGAGGTATTCCTCGATGGTCAGCAGCTCACGCATTGGGGGCAGCTCCGTCGGTCTCGACAAGCTCGACCAGCCGAGAGCCTGCAGGGTCGACCTGCTGCGGTCGGCGGCCCTTCGTGACACTCGCTGGGCCTCGCTCCTCAGGCACCGTTCGGCGGGCGATTGGGCCTCGCTCCTCCGGGACCGTTTGAGCCAGGCGCAGCAGGCACTTCGTCGGGGTCACCCAGGGCTCGATGGCGGTCACCTGCCAGGGCTGGTCGGGCCCGAGCAGTCCACGCACCAGGCCGAGGTGCAGCTGGCAGATCACCTGCGGGTCTTTGTCGGCGAGCTCAAGGTACGGACACGGCCGCAACTCCACGACCGTGTCGGAGTCGGCGACCAGCGTGGGGTCGTAGCCCAGTCCGGCCATGCAACCCACCAACCGGTCGAGTGGCGCCTCGGCCGGACCCGTCCGCTGCGCTTCGGTGCGCAACTCGTTTCCCCAGGCCTCGCCAGCGGCTTCCGCGAGCTCGGAGCGGTCCTCGAGCATGCCGGCGAAATGCAACACCATGGCACCGGCGAGCTCCTGATAGCGATTGCTGCGGTGGCCCTCGACGGCCCGGTAGAGCAACTTGGGGCGGCCCGGCTGGTTGCGTTGCTCGACCTCGCGAGTGACCAGGCCGGAGTCCGTCAGCGCGTCCAGATGGAAGCGGGTGGTGTTCGGATGCAACCCGACGGCAGCAGCAACCTCAGCCACCGCGACCGGCTCGCCGACCGTGCGCAGGTAATGCAGCACTTCAGCGCGAGTCGGCCCGAGCCGTGCCGCCCGACTGCCGCTCATTAATCCTCCGGTTCAATACCAGCCACCCAATGATCCCTCATGCGCCCGGTGGTTTCCACTAGAAACTCGTAACTACTCGGGTTACGGTGTTGGTCCAGACCCCTGAAGTTGGGAGCAGAGGTGCCGACCGCAGTCCTGCCATTGGGCACCCTCGCCGACGCTTTCGGACGCGTCGCGCGCGACCTGCGCGTCTCGCTCACCGACCGCTGCAACCTGCGCTGCAGCTACTGCATGCCGGCGGAGGGGCTGGACTGGCTGCCCGGTGACGACGTGCTCACCGATGCCGAGGTGATCCGCCTGATCGGCGTGGCAGTGCAGCGGCTCGGCGTCCGCAAGCTCAGATTCACCGGCGGCGAACCGCTGCTGCGCCACGGGCTGGCCGACATCATCGCCGGGGCGTCCGCCCTGCGCACCGACGAGGGTCTGGCTCCGGAGCTCTCGCTCACGACCAACGGTCTTGGCCTGGACAAGAAGATCGACCACCTGGCCGCGGCCGGGCTGCAGCGGGTGAACATCTCGCTGGACTCGCTCGACCGCAAGCGGTATGCCGCGCTGGCACGTCGGGATCGGCTGGACGACGTACTCCGCGGTCTTTCGGCGGTGGCGAGAGCCGGGCTGAGTCCGATCAAGGTGAACACCGTGGTGATGCGCGGGGTGAATGAGGATGACGTTCGGCCGCTCCTGGAGTTCTGCCTGCAGCACGGCTACCAGCTGCGCTTCATCGAGCAGATGCCGCTCGGCCCCAAGCACGGCTGGGATCGGCGCCAGATGGTCCCGGCCAGCGAGATCCTGGCCAACCTGCGCAGCCACTTCGAGCTCAGCCCCGCCCCGGCCAGGGGCTCCGCGCCGGCCGAGGAATGGCTGGTAACCGCGTCCGATTGCCATCCCGCCGGACGGGTGGGCGTGATCGCGTCCGTCACCGCCCCGTTCTGCGGCGCCTGCGACCGCACCCGGCTGACCGCGGACGGGCAGCTGCGCACCTGCCTGTTCAGCCACACCGAGACCGACCTGCGGACGGCGTTGCGCGCGGGCGCCAGCGACGAGGACCTGGCCGGGTTGTGGCTCGGCGCGCACCGGGAGAAGAGCGCCGGACACGGCATCGGCATGGCCGGCTTCCAGCAGCCGGCCCGAAACATGAGTTCGATCGGAGGCTGAGATATGCAGATCACGTACTACGCCGGGGCAGCGGACGCGGCCGGCACCACGTCCGCCCAGCTCGACGCGGGCGACCTGACCGCAGCCGAACTGCTCGCCAAGCTGAGCGCGGGCGACGACAAACTGGCCGGCGTCCTGGCCTGCTGCTCGGTTCTGGTCGACGGCCACCCCGTCCGCGATGCCGAAGAGCGCATCCCAGCACTGGCCCGGGTGGACGTGCTGCCCCCGTTCGCCGGCGGCTGACCTTCCCCTGGCCAGCACATCCGGCCAGCCCCGTCCGCCAGCCCCCGTCCGGCCAGCCCGGAATCGCGGATCCGCCGCCGAAAGCGGCATTTGCCGTCGATACATCGGCGGCGAATGCGCTTTTTGGCGGCGGATGTCGTGCGGGCTGGGGAAAGCGCGAAGGGGCGGCAGTGCGGCCAAGTGCCGGCGGCTGACCGAGTAGCAAACCACACCCGTGCAGTTTTCCCGAAAACTTCGTTTTATCCCGGCGTTCGTGGTTAGCATGAGCCATGAGCACAACGTCGCGCCCGCAGCTTGATGGTCCTGCAGCCGAGGCCCTACTCAAGCTCGGCAAGTACTTCACCAAGTGGGACGAGACCGACGACTCGCGTGCGGTCTTCCGTGAGGGTGGCCGCGCCGGTGACGTGTTCTATCGCGACCGTTGGAGCCATGACAAAGTGGTTCGCTCCACCCACGGGGTGAACTGCACCGGCTCGTGCTCGTGGAAGGTGTACGTCAAGGACGGCATCATCACCTGGGAGTCCCAGCAGACCGACTATCCGACCACCGGCCCCGACCGGCCCGAATACGAGCCCCGAGGTTGTCCCCGCGGTGCCGCCTTCTCCTGGTACACCTACTCCCCCACCCGCGTCCGCTATCCCTACGGACGCGGAGTGCTGATCGAGGCCTATCGCGAGGCCAAGGCCCGCAACGGCGGTGACCCGGTCAAGGCCTTCGCTGAGATCTCGACCAACCCCGAGACCCGCAAGCGCTACCAGAGCGCCCGCGGCAAGGGTGGCCTGGTGCGCATCTCGTGGAACGAGGCGCTGGAGATCGCCGCCGCGTCGTACGTGCACACGATCAAGACCTACGGCCCCGACCGCTGCGTCTCGTTCTCGCCGATCCCCGCGATGTCGATGGTGTCCCACGCCGTCGGCACCCGCTTCAACCACCTCATCGGTGGCGCGATGACGTCCTTCTACGACTGGTACGCCGACCTGCCGGTCGCTTCCCCGCAGGTGTTCGGCGACCAGACCGACGTCCCTGAGTCCGGCGACTGGTGGGATTCGACCTACCTGATGATGTGGGGCTCGAACGTCCCGTTGACCCGCACCCCGGACGCGCACTGGATGGCCGAAGTGCGCTACCGCGGCACCAAGGTGATCACGGTCAGCCCCGACTACGCCGACAACGTGAAGTTCGCGGACGAATGGCTGCCCGCCCAGGCCGGCACGGACGCCGCCTTGGCCATGGCGATGGGCCATGTGATCCTGAAGGAGAACTTCGTCGAGCGCCAGGTGCCGTTCTTCGCCGACTACGTGAAGCAGTACACCGACCTGCCGATGCTGGTCACCCTCGTCGAGCACCCGGACGGACACGGCCTGACCGCGGCCAAGTTCCTGACCGCCGAAGACCTGCCGCGGCACACCGGCCAGACCGACGCTGCCTTCAAGACCGTGCTGTGGGACAGCGTCACCGACGCGCCGGCCGTCCCGAACGGCACCATGGGCAACCGCTACAACGAGGACGGCCAGGGCAAGTGGAACCTCGACCTGGGTGACCTGAAGCCTGCGCTCAGCCTGCTCGACGTCGCCGGTGCCGAAAAGGTCGAGATCGCGCTGCCCTGCTTCGAGGACCCGCGCGGAGAAGGCACGATCATCCGCCGCGGCGTCCCGGCCGTCCGCGTGGGCGGGCACCTGGTCACCACGGTCCTCGACCTGATGCTGGCCCAGTACGGCGTCGGCCGCGACGGGCTGCCGGGCACCTGGGCAACCGGCTACGACGACGTCAACTCGCCCTACACCCCGGCCTGGCAGGCCGAGATCACGTCGGTGCCGGCGGACGTGTGCCTGCGGATCGCCCGCGAGTTCGCAAAGAACTCCGAGGACTCCAAGGGCCGCACGATGATCATCATCGGCGCCGGCATCTGCCACTGGTTCCACGCCGACGTCACCTATCGGGCGATCATGGCGCTGCTGATGCTCACTGGCTGCATCGGACGCAACGGCGGCGGCTGGGCGCACTACGTCGGCCAGGAGAAGTGCCGGCCGATGACCGGCTGGTTCAACCTGGCCAACGCGCT